>NZ_JAGKRI010000124.1:0-14226 GCF_017939255.1 Aeromonas sp. Prich7-2 | reverse complement strand
CTGGGAATAACGCCTTAAATGGCGAAGAAACGGTCTAAATAGGCTGATTCAAGGCATTTACGGGAGAAAAGATCGGCTCAAACTGAAAAAATGAAATGACTGAGTCAGCCGAGAAGAATTTCCCCGCTTATTCGCACCTTCCTTAGTCCTTTGCACTGAGCTATAAAACCTGTTCACGAGCTGTAGCGAGAGATCGTCAGCAAGGTGAAGAGCAGCGCAGGAACCGGAGTGTGTAGATACACATGAGGATTCCGAGCAGCACATGAGCCTTGATCACGACCTCGCAGTAAGCTCGAAACAGGTTCTCAGCGCCAGGGGCTCTGCTGCCACAGCCGGCCAAGGCCGGCCTCCAGCCCCAGTGCCGCCTGCTTGGCCTGGCTCGCCAGCCAATGCTCGCCGGTGGTCACCTTGTCGATGTTGAGACCGGGTCTGTGCTCGGCCACGAAGGCCTTGAACTGTTCGTGGATGGCCCCCAGCTCCTCGCGAAACTTCTCCCGCCCCTGATCGTCGTTCTCGCCGAACATGGTGATGGTGCGCTTGTACTGGCCTGCGGTGTGCATCTCGAATTCGATGTCGTGCTTCTTGAGCAGCTTGTTGAAGTTCGGCATCTGGGCAATGACACCGATGGAGCCGACGATGGCGAACGGCGCCGCCAGGATCTTGTCCGCGACGCAGGCCATCATGTAGCCACCGCTCGCCGCCACCTTGTCGATGGCCACGGTCAGCGTGATGTCCTTGTCCCGCAGCCGCTGCAACTGGGAGGCGGCCAGGCCGTAACCATGCACCACGCCGCCGCCGGATTCGAGACGCAGCAGCACTTCGTCCCCGGGCCGTGCCACGCCTATCACGGCACTCACCTCTTCCCGCAGGGAGGCCACTTCCTTGGCATCCATGCTGCCGTTGAAGTCGATGACGAACAGCCGGCTGCGCTCATCCTCTCCCTTGGCTTTGGCCTTGTGCTCGGCCTTGCGGGTCTTCTCCATCTGCTTGCGCTCGGCCTTGCCCGCCAGGGCTGCCTGCAGTTGATGGCGCCCCTGCTCCAGCTCGCCGGAGAGATCGGTCACCACCAGTTCCCCCTTGCGGGATTTGGGCTGGCGGCTGCTCGCCACCATCAGAATGACGGCGCCGATGGCCAGCAAGAAGGTGAGGGTCTTGGCCAGAAACAGGCCGTATTCGGTCAAAAATGCCACTTGATGCTCCGCTCAATGTCCGTTTTTTTCACATAGTAAGGAGTTTGCCCCCCTCGCGCAAAAACTCTGCCATCTCCCGTGCCAAGGACGGAGGGATCGACGCTATCGCCCTGTTTTATTCACATTTTTGCCGTCTCATACTGGTCAACTGCCGGGCCGGGTCAGTACACTTGCCCACTCGATTCGTTGCGCCAAGCCGCCAGGCATTGTTAACAGGAGTCCACATGCTCGACTATCAGGCCCCCCGTGATCTGCTCAAGGACAAGGTCATTCTGGTGACGGGTGCCGGTGACGGCATCGGCCGCGAAGCGGCCCTCACCTATGCGGCCCACGGTGCCACCGTGATCCTGCTCGGGCGTACCAGTGCCAAGCTGGAGGCGGTCTACGACCAGATTGAAGCGGCCGGTCACCCCCTGCCCGCCATCGTACCAGTGGACTTGAAAGGGGCTACTGCCGCCCACTACCGCGGTATGGCGGAGACCTTCGCCCAGCAGTTCGGCCGCCTCGATGGCGTGCTGTTCAACGCCGGGCTGCTCGGCACCCTGTCGCCGTTCGAACACATTCAGGAACAGGAGTGGGACGAGGTGATGCAGGTCAACGTCAAATCCGAATTCCTGCTGACCCAGGCGCTGCTGCCCCTCATTCGCCAGACCGCCAAGGAGCACGGCGAGGCCTCCATCGTCTACACCTCCTCCAGCGTGGGCCGCAAAGGGCGCGCCTACTGGGGCACCTATGCCATTTCCAAGTTCGCCGTCGAAGGCATGATGGAGGTGCTGGCGGACGAGCTGGAGAACACCAGGGTGCGGGTCAACACCCTGAACCCGGGCGGCACCCGCACCAGGATGCGGGCCAGCGCCTTCCCGGCGGAAGATCCGCAAACCCTCAAGACCCCGGCCGATCTGATGCCCCTCTATCTCTACCTGATGGGGCGTGACAGTCAGGGCCAGAGCGGCAAGACCTTCGTGGCCCAGCCCAAATAAATCAACAAATCAACCGGATGGGATTACAGTGAAGAGGGGGTGCCAAGGCGCGCCCTGTTGAATCCCATCGGCCCCAGACAGGTTGCACTATGTTTCGTCCCAAGAGCACGTTTGAGCAATGGCGGATCTTTCAGGCGGTGGTGGACTGCGGCGGTTATGCCCAGGCTGCCGAGGCGCTGAACAAGAGCCAATCCTCCCTCAATCATGCGGTTGCCAAGCTGCAACAGAGTCTGGGGGTGGCCCTGCTGGAGGTGCGGGGACGCAAGGCGGTGCTGACGCCGGCGGGGGAGATCTTCCTCAAGCGGGCGCGCCAGCTCAGCCAGCAGGTGGAAGAGCTGGAGAACCTGGCCAACAACCTGGAGCGGCAGTGGGAGCCGCAGATCAACCTCTATGTGTCCGTGGTGCAGCCGCGGGAGCGCCTCTACCGGGCGCTGGCCCACTTCTACCCCCGCAGCCGCGGTTGCCGCATCAACCTGCACGAGCGGATCCACTGCCACTTCAATGCGCTGCAGGCGGGAGATCTGATGCTCTCCGAGCACCTGCCCCAGGATCGCACCGGCCTGCCGCTGGACGAAGTCTGTCTGCTTCCTCTGTGCGCAGCGGGCCACCCCCTTGCGGAGCAGGGAGAGCCCATCACCGCCGAGGTGCTGGCCAGCCACAACCAGATAAGCCTGCATCCCCCCATCCACCGCTCGGTGGACTGGAACGATGCGGACGACACCGGCTGGAAGGCGACCCACTATCATGAGGTGCTCAACATGGTGCGCCTTGGCATGGGTTACGCCTGGGTGCCCCGCCACCTGGTGCAGGAGGAGCTCGCCGAGGGCTCGCTGGTGCAGCTCGATCTCACCGGCGGCAGCGAGCGCTATCTCTACACCTACCTGCTCACCCCCTCGGTGGAGGCGCTGGGGCCGGCGGCCGAGCTGCTGCTGCGCTGCCTGCGCATCGAATACCAGGGAGACAACCCCAGGTAAGGCCGCTTCTTCCCCGCACGACCGGGGCACTGGTGCCGGCACATCCGGGCATCGGCCTCCCCTTTGCATCCCCTATACGTTGGGGACCCGCCAGCAGGCGGCCAGCGCCATCAGCGCCAGGGCCGCCGCCACCATGAAGACCCCGTGGAAGCTCCAGAGCTCCGCCACCGTCCCCGCGATGGCCCCCGCCATGATGGAGCCGGTGCGGATGCTGTTGGAAAAGAGCGTGGTCGCCACCCCGGCGCGCCCCGGCATCAAGTCATGGAAATAGGACATGCCGATGCCGGCCACGATGCCGATGAAGATGGCATTGAGCAGTTGCAGCGCAATGAGGGCATGCTGGCTCGACAGGGTCACGAGACCGCCATAGAAACCGACCCCGGCCAGCACCGCCAGCAGCATCATGGGCCGCTTGCCAAAGCGCCGGGTGTAGTAGCCCGCCAGCAGCATGAAGGGGATCTCCAGGGCCGCCGCCGTGCCCATCAGCAAACCGGCCAGCTTCTCCTCCAGCCCCAGCTCGCGGGTGATGTAGAGGGGCATGTTGATGAGGTACATGCTGTTGCAGGTCCACATCAGGGTGGAGGCGATGAAGAGCGCCCGCACCGACGGATCCCGCCAGCTGCTCACCCGCTCCACCTCGCTGTCCATCACCGGCAGCGGCAGGGAGGGAAGCCAGCGCCACACCACGAAGGCGCAGATGACATAGGCCAGCGCCGAGGCCAGATACATCACCTCAAAGCCGTAGCCGATGGCGAGCGCGAAGGCGATGGGCGGCCCGATCACCCAGGCCAGGGAGAACTGGGCCCGCAGCACTGAGCTGAACATGTCGGCCTGTTTGTTGCGGCTGTCGGCGTATTCCCGCGCCAGGGCGAACAGCTGCGGGCTGGCGGTGGCGGTCAGGCTCGCCAGCAGCACCCCCAGGCTCACCAGCAACCAGTACTGCCGGTTCCAGGCAAACAGCAGGGAGAGCACGATGCCGGCGAAGCAGCAGCGCAGGATCAGCTGCTTGCGATCCCCCTTGTTGTCGGAGCGGTGGCCGAGCCACTGGCTGATGAGGATGCCGATCACCGCGTTCACCGTGTAGAAGAGCCCCACCAGGAAGGGACGCACCTGCACCTCCTCGGCCAGAAACAGGCTCAAGGTCGGCACCTGCAGCGCCACCGCCACCCCGGTCATAAAGGTCACGGCGAGAAACGAAAGAGAGACGGGATCCGGCCTCTTGCGGGCAGCAGACAGCAAACTCATAGAGATACCATTGATATGGAAGAAAAAAAGGAGCCAGATGCGGGCGGGCTTGGCGTATGGCGGCGGCTATTTTATGTCATTATCAACAGCCACCTCAAGGGTTGCGGGGGGGCGTCCAAGTCCGTACATTGGAAGCCCATCCAGCGCCAGTACAAGGATTTAACATGTTTGATTTTGACCGGGAAATAGATCGCAGCGGTACCATGAGCCTGAAATGGGACAAATACAAGGGTCAGGATGTCCTGCCCATGTGGGTCGCAGACACCGACTTCGTCTCTCCCCCCGCCGTACTGGAGGCCCTCACCAAACGGGTCGCCCACGGCATCTTCGGCTATTCGCGCTCCTCTCCCCGGCTCATCGAACTGATCGTATCGCGTCTGGCCAGCCGCTATGGCTGGACCATCCAGCCCGAATGGCTCGTCTTCCTGCCCGGGGTGGTGCCGGGCCTCAACCTCGCCTGCAAGGCCTGGAGCCAGCACGGGCGCGGCATCATCACCCCCAAGCCGGTCTACTACCCCTTCCTGCAGGCGCCGGGCTTCAATGACCGCCCCCTGCTCACCGTCCCCGTGGTGGAGGAAGAAGGTCGCTGGGTGCTGGATCTCGAAGAGCTTGAGCGTCAGGCCCCCTCGGCGGATCTGCTGCTGCTGTGCAACCCCCACAACCCGGGCGGCACCGTCTTCACCCGGGAAGAGCTGCTGGCCATCGACGCCATCGCCGAGCGCCACAACCTGGTGATCTGCTCCGACGAAATCCACTGCGACCTGCTGCTGGACAAGGATGCCCGCCACATCCCCTATGGTGCCCTGAGCCCGGAGGCGGCCGAGCGCTCCGCCGTCATGATGGCGCCGAGCAAGACCTTCAACATCGCAGGGCTGTGCTGCTCCTTCGCCGTGATCCCCAATGCCCGCCTGCGGCTCAAGCTGCAACAGGCGATGCGCGGCATCAGCGCCGACGTCAATCTGCTGGGGTTCGTGGCGGCCGAGGCGGCCTATGAGGGGGGCGAGCAGTGGCTGAATGAACAGCTCGACTACCTGACCGGCAATCTGGCCCTGATCGAGCAGGCCGTGGCCCGCTGGCCCGGCGTCAAGCTGGCCCGCAACCAGGCCACCTACCTCGCCTGGATCGACATGAGCGCCCTGGGGCTGGACGATCCCGTCGCCTTCTTCGAACAGGCGGGCGTGGGTCTCTCCCCCGGTGCCCAGTTCGGCAACGGCCAGTTCGTGCGGCTCAACTTTGGTTGCACCCGGGCCCGTCTCACCGAGGCCCTGGCCCGCATGGAGAAAGCCATTCTCCAGACCCGCTAGCGAACCGTCCCGGGCGGCGGCCCCAGGCCGCCCGGTGCGCGCAAAAGCGGTAAAATCCGTTCAGCTTCCCGTCTGATACGGATAAGATGAGGCTCATCACCGGATGAGCCCGCCTCCTCCTTATGTTCAGCCACGGTTTCGGTCCACTATGCGCCCATTCGCCTTCTCTGCCCTGTTGCGTCTGCCACGTACCGCCCTGCCCTGGCTTGCGGCCGTGCTGGCGCCCTCCCTCTTCGCCTCCCCCGCCTATGTCACCATCGGTACGGGAGCCCTCAACGGCGTCTACTACCCCACAGGGGGGGCCATCTGCCGCCTGCTCAACGAGGAGAGTGCCCGCCACGGCCTGCACTGCACGGTGCAGAGTACCTCGGGCTCCATCGCCAATCTGGCGGCGCTCGCCAAGGGAGAGGTACAGCTCGCCCTGATGCAGTCGGATGTGCTCTACCATGCGGTGCACGGCAGCGGCCCCTTCGCGGGCCAGGCCCCGGGCGATCAGCTGCGCAGCCTCTTGCGGCTCCACAAGGAGTCCCTGACCCTGATTGCCAGCGCCACCAGCAACATCACCACCCTGGCCGACATCAAGGGCAAGCGGGTCGATGTCGGCGCCCCCAACTCCGGGGACAGGGTCACCAGCCGGGCCCTGCTCGATGCCATGGGGTGGCGGATCGCCGACTTCAGCCGCCCGCCCGTGATCTCCGCGGGCAACCGGCTGGAGGGGCTCTGTGACGGCACCCTGGATGCCGCCTTCGTGGTCGCCGGTCACCCCAATCAGGCCATCGGCGATCTCACCGGCCGCTGTCAGGCCCGCCTCATTCCCATCGAGGGGGAACAGGTGGACAAGCTGCTCAAGCAGCACCCCTACTATGATCGCAGCCGCATTGGCGCCAACCTCTATCCGGGGCAGACAAGCGGCGTCAATACCTTCGCCGTCACCGCCGAACTGGTGGCGCTGGCCAGTCTGCCCGAGAGCGAGGTGCGCACCCTGCGGGACGTGCTGAACGAGCGGCTCAAGCAGTTCACCCGGCTGCATCCGGCACTGACCACCCTCACCTGGGAAGGCATGCAGGCGGGTAGCATCGCCCTGCTCCATCCCGGCATGCTGGATGCCGTGCCCACCCTCCCGGCGGACACCCTCACAGCATCCGGGGCAGGGGCGACATCGGGTGCCTTGCCGACCTTGTCCCCGGCGAGCAGCGCGGCCACACCGACCGATGGGACAGGCCCCCTGGAAGGCACCGCGCCACTGGAGGGGTCCGACACCTTGCCGGAGCAGCCGGCCGCCGCGACCCTCTCAACCAGTTCGGGGGCGGCCTCCACCAACCAGGCCCCGGCACTGACCGAGCCGCCCACACCGGGCAGCGCAACCCTGGAACCAGGCCATCCCCTGACCCCGCCTGAGGCGCCCGCCTCGTCGGCAACGCCGCTGGAGGCGCCATCACCGGAGGCCATGCCGGCCAGCCCGCCCAGCCACGCGGTGGGGACCACAGCCCCCGCCGGGCAATGAACACCAACCAAGAGGCCACCCCAGGGGTGGCCTCTTGGTTATCGGGAACGGGCGCCTGGCCTGTCACGGCGCCAGCAGCAGCGCCGGAGTCTGGATCTCCTCCTCCACCCAGTGCAGCAGTTGCTTGATGGCCCGCGACAGCACCTGGTTCTGGCGCACCACGTACCCCAGGCTGGTACCGGGAAAATCGGTGAGCCGGGTCACCGGGGCGGTCAGCTTGAGCCTGGGGTGAAGGGAGAAATCCGGCACGATGGCGACGCCAAAGCCCGCCTCGGCCCAGTCGAGCTGGGCATCCACGCTCCCCACTTCCATGATGCGGCAGCTCGGCAGGCCGAGCAGGGGCAGGGAGGGATCGATCAATGCCCGGGTCCGGGTGTCGTGCCCCAGCAGGATCAGGGTGGGCTCGTCCAGAGGATCACTCTCTCCCGAGCTGGCCCGCGCCTGCCAGCGGGCCAGGCCGTGCCCCAGGGCACACCAGGTCACCTGCTGCAACTCGGTGTAGAAGAGCGGCTCGCTACGCTTTTGTGCCATCACGAAGCCCAGATCCGCCTTGCCCGCCCGCACCAGATCCGCCGCCTGATCCGAGGTGGTGTTGAACAGGGTGAGGTCGATGCCGGGGAAGGCCTGCTTGAAGCGCTGAAACGGCTGGATGAGCAGCAGGCGCGAGATGATGTCGCTGGCGGCGATGGCGAGCGTCCCCTGGCTCAACTGGCTCAGGGCATTGAGATCGGACTGGCAGAGCTGCAACTCGTTGATGGCGCGCTCGGCGCTTTGCAGCAGCCGCTCCCCCGCCTGGGTCAGGCGAAACGGGCTGCGCTCCACCAGCTTGACCCGGGTCGCCTGCTCCAGGTTCTTGAGGTGCAGGCTCACATTGGGTTGCGTCATGTGCAGTTCGGTGGCCGTCTGGCCGAAGTGCTGCAACCGGGCCAGGGTGACGAAGGTGTGCAGCCAGTGAATGTCCAGCATGGGGTTCCTCTTCTCCCGGGTCGATGGCAGGGCCAGCGCCGCCAGGGCACGGTCACCACGAAAGGGAGCGCGGTGTCGATAATGGCACCGGAATTATATGGCTTCCTTATCGGAATTATAAAGATAATTAATTTTTCTAATCCTCACGGGGCTCCTAGGATGGACGCCTAACGTCTTAGGAGAAAGAGTCATGTCGTCTATCGTAGTCGTAGGTGCTAACTGGGGTGATGAAGGCAAAGGCCGCATCGTCGATTATCTGGCAGGCCAGGCTGGCGCCAGTATTCGTTTCCAGGGCGGCAACAACGCCGGCCACACCGTGGTCAACGATCTGGGCACCTTCAAGCTGCACCAGGTGCCGAGCGGCGTCTTCAACCCGGATTGCCTGGTCGTGCTGGGCCCCGGCATGGTGATCAGCCCCGAGAAGCTCACCGTCGAGCTGGAAGAGGTCAAGGCCTCCGGCGTCATTCCCAAGCTCGCCATCTCTGACCGTGCCACCCTCTGCCTGCCGCTGCACGCGCTGGAAGACACCCTGGAAGAGCAACGCCTGGGTGACGGCGCCTACGGCTCCACCCGTCAGGGCATCGCCCCGGCTTACGGTGATCGGGTCATGAAAAAGGCGATCCTGGTGGGCTGGCTGAAACAACCGGACGTGCTGGTCGAGCGCATCCAGTTCATGCTGGACTGGAAACTGCCGCAGATGAAGGCTCTCTATCCGGACTTCGAATTCACCCAGACCGCCCAGGAGATGGCCGACTGGCTGCTGGAAGTGTCCGCTCCCTGGCTGGACGCCGTCTGCAACGTCAGCATGCCCCTCAAGGCGCTGCAAGCCGAAGGCAAGACCCTGCTGTTCGAAGCCCAGCTGGGTGCCGGCCGTGATCTCATCTACGGCGAATACCCCTGGGTCACCTCCTCCCACGTTTCCGGCGCCTACGCCGGCATCGGTGGCGGTCTGCCGGGCCTGCGCCCGGAGCGCGTCATCGCCGTGGCCAAGGCATTCAGCTCCTCCGTCGGTACCGGCACCCTGCTGACCGCCATGGAGAACCAGGACGAGTTCCGCAAGATCACCAACGAGTTCGGCGCCACCACCGGCCGTCCCCGTGACGTGGGTTACTTCGATGCCGTCGCCACCAAGAACGGCGTCGAGCTGCAGGCTGCCACCGAAGTGGCCCTGACCAAGCTGGACTGCCTGACCGGTCTGCCGGATCTGAAGATCTGCGTGGCCTACGAAGGTGCCCACACCGAGAACCCGATCTGGCCGCAGACCGCCGCCCTCACCCCCGTCTACGAGAAGATGGAGAGCTGGAGCGAAGACATCAGCGGCTGCCGCACCTTCGCCGAGCTGCCCAAGGCTGCCCAGGACTATGTGCTGCGCATCGAAGCCCTGCTGGGCGTGCCAGTGCCCATGGTCTCCGTCGGCCCGGGCCGTGACGAGATGATCCTGCGCTAAGGCCCCTCGCCTCTCCCAAAAACCGGCATCCCAGGATGCCGGTTTTTTTTATGCCCCTCAAAGGCCCCGAACAGCTCACAAAAGCCGCCTCCATGGCATAATTTGAGCCATACGGGCACTCTGTTTTGAGCCAGCCCCCTTAGAGTGAATGCCATATTCACACAAAGGAGTGCCCATCATGAGATCCCCCATTATCCCGCTGCTGCCCCTGTTCTGCCTCGCGGCTCTGCCCGCCGGCGCCATGACCCTCAAGAGTACCGACATCCGCGAGGGTGAACCCATGGACAAGGTCTTCAGCTTCAACGGCTTTGGTTGCAGCGGCGAGAACCGCTCCCCACAGTTGAGCTGGCAGAGCCTGCCCGCCGGCACCCAGAGCGTCGCCATCACCGCCTATGACCCGGACGCCCCCACCGGCAGCGGCTGGTGGCACTGGCTGGTGGTGAACCTGCCGGCCAGCCAGAGCGAGCTGCCGAGCAATGCCTCCGGCAAGCTCAAACAGGGGCTGGAGCTTGGCACCGACTACGGTACCCAGGGTTATGGCGGCCCCTGCCCACCCGCCGGTCACGGCATGCACCGCTACCAGTTCACCGTCTGGGCCCTGCCCAAGGCGCTCGAGGTGAAGGCCAACACCCCGCCCGCCATGGTAGGCTACATGCTCAACAGCCTGGCCCTTGGCAAGGCCACCCTGACCGCCACCTTCACCACCCCCTAGGAGCCCGCCCGATGAGCACGCCCCTGCTGCAACTGAATCACTACTTCGGGATCCGCCAGCAGCCCCTGCGCCGGGTGCTCATCTACGCACCGACCCTCATCTGGGTGCAGCAGGGCCGCAAGCAGCTGTGGTGGCGGGAGCAGCGCCTCTCCTTTGACAAGGAGAGCTGGCTGCTGATCCCGGCGGGTCACCGGCTCACCTTCGTCAACCAGCCGGAGCAGGGCACGTTTCGCTCCCAGGCGCTCACCCTGCTGGCCCCGCCACCGGCCGAGTGGCTGGCAGAGAGCACCCTCGATCTCCTCAAGCCACCGGCCATCAGGGTGACGTCGGCCCTCGCCTTTTGCTTCGATCTCGTCACCACCATGGCGCAGCGGCAGCTCTGCGAGACGGCCCAGACCCAGCTGCTGCAAGGGTTTTATGGCGAGCTCAGGGAAGCGGGGGGCCTTGGCCTGCTCTTTCCTGCCACCACCATGACCCTGGGGGAGCGGCTGGCCCGTTACCTCAGTGTGGAGCCTGGTCTCGATCACCGGCTGGAGACGGTAGCGACCCACTTCGCCATGAGCCGCGCCTCCCTGGTCCGCAAACTGGCCGCCGAGGGGCGCAGCTTTCGCCAGGTACTGACCCAGGTACGCCTGGGGCACGCCCTCACCCTGCTGCAACAGGGGCTCACGCCGCTTCAGACCGCCCTCGCCTGTGGCTACGACTCCCCCGGCCGCTTTGCCGCACGCTTCAAGGAGGAGTTCGGCCTGACCCCCCACCAATACCTGCGTACCTGCCCCTCCTCTCTCTCGCTGACTGCCACCACAAAAGTAAATAATTACTAAAACACAAGGCTATGTAACCTCGTGTAACCGGGTGACCCGGCTCACACTCGCCCCTCCTGCACTGTGACACAGCGCCAATAATCCCGCCAAAATCGCCCTATAATGGCTCTCGCAAACGCTTTCACTAAAATAACCACTAAAAAACACCTTCCTTAACCTACAAAACTGTCATTGGAGCGAGAGATGTTTCGTAAAAATTTACTTTCCATCACCCTGAGCGTCGCCCTGTTCGGCCTCACTGCCTGCAACGGCAATGACTCCAGCAGCCCGGCCGCCCCCAGCGCCACCCTGGCGAACCAGTATCAGAACGTGATCGACCGCAGCGGCACCCCGCTCCAGTTCCGTGACTTTGACAGCTACGCCAACCTCAAATACAACCCGCTGCTCGATCTCGGCGCCTGGCACGGCTTCCTGCTGCCCGCCAGCGACAGCGAGTGGGGCGGCTTCACCGGCCCCATGGTGATCGCCGAGGAGTACAGCCTGTTCTTCGCAAGGGAATTGGACAAGCTGACCCTGAGCGACGAGAGCGGCCGCGCCTTCCCCCTCACCAGCGCCAGCAAGCAGGCGCTGTACGCCATCCCGGGGGCGCTGGTGCAGCGCTTCGAATTCGACCCCTTCACCCTGGAGCTGGAACTGCGCTACGGCGATGCCCGCACTGCGCTGGTTCGCACCCGCCTCATCAACCACACTGACGCCCCCCTCACCCTCAAGCTCAACTGGCAGGGGGAGCTGCTCAACCAGTGGGATGCCAACAAGACGGTCGCCGAGCAGTACCCCGCCTGGACCCGCACCATCAGCCAGACCGAGCGCGGCGTGGCATTCCAGTTCGGCAAACTGCGCAGCACCTGGAACATCATGCAAAGCGGCAGCGCCAGCTACCGCATCGATCGCACCCTGCCGAGTAGCACCACCCTCGACGAGCAGGGGCTCGGCTACGTGAGCGAGGCCAGCCTCACCCTGGCCGCCAAGGGCCAGCAGGATATCTACACCCTGCAGAGCTATGTCCACAGCAGTGCTGACGCGAGCCGCTTCGAGCAGAGCCGCCAGGCGCTGCTGGCCGACCCCGCCAGCCATTTCGACGACTCCATCCGCCGCTGGGAGGATTACCTGGCGCGCGGCCTCTCCAATCAGGGGATCCCGGAATCGGAGCGGCGCATCGCGGTCAAGGCGATGGAGACCCTCAACGGCAACTGGCGCTCACCGGCCGGCGCCATCCTGCACGACGGGGTGACCCCCTCCAACACCGCCCGCTGGTTCGACGGGGTCTGGGCCTGGGACAGCTGGAAGCACGCTTACGCAATGGCCCACTTCAACCCCGAGGTAGCCAAGAACAACGTGCGCGCCATGTATGACTACCAGATCCAGGCCGATGACCCGGTTCGGCCGCAGGATGCCGGCATGGTGATCGACGCCGTCTTCTACAACAAGCTCGCCGATCGCGGTGGTGACGGCGGCAACTGGAACGAGCGCGACACCAAGCCGCCCCTCTCCGCCTGGGCCATCTGGGAGATCTACAGCGCCACCCAGGACAAGGCCTTCATCGCCGAGATGTACCCGAAGATCCAGGCCTATCACGACTGGTGGTATCGGGCGCGGGACAACAACCGCAACGGCATCATCGAATATGGCGCCACCCGCCACGTCGAGCACAACGACGAGTTTGGCAACATCACCTTCAAGGTGCAGTACCCGACGGGGGCTCCGGCCGGGCTGGATCTGTCGAGCTGTACCAATGAAGGAGATGGCTGGTATGGCTGCGCCGGCATGGCGCTCTATCAGCAGGTATTGAGCGTTGGCGGCTACGCCGACATGGATATCGGCGCCCAGCACGGCGCAGGCTGGGAGTCCGGCATGGACAACGCCGCCCGCTTCGGCTTTATCGAACCGGAGCAGCTCAAGCGCTATGCCGACAAGACCTATGGCGGCGACATGGCCAAGGCGCGCCAGGACTGGAACGTCTTCTTCTTCGAAAACCATCAGGACGACGGCAACCTCATCGGCTTCTCCATCGATCAGGAGTCGGTGGAGCTCAACGCCTTCCTCGCCAAAGAGAAGCGCATCCTGGCCGACATGGCCGAGCTGCTCGGCAAGCCGGACGAGGCGAGCCGCTACCGCGAAGGGGCGACCCAGCTGGCCGATTACATCAACAGCTGCCTGTTCGATGAGGCCTCCGGCTTCTATTACGACCGCCAGATAGCCCAGGGGGAGCTGCCCGACGCCAACGGCTGCGTCGGCAAGCTGTTGACCGCCCGCGGCCGTGGCCCGGAAGGGTGGAGCCCGCTCTGGGCCGAGGTGGCGGACAAGGAGAAGGCGGCGCGGGTGCGCGAGGTGATGCTCAATGCCCAGGAGTTCAACACCAAGGTGCCGCTCGGCACGGCGGCACTGACCAACCCGGCCTACGACCCCGACATCTACTGGCGCGGCCGGGTCTGGCTGGATCAGTTCTACTTCGGGGTGAAGGGGCTGGAGAACTACGGCTATCGCAGCGATGCCCAACAGCTCGTCAACAAGCTGTTTGCCAACGCTGAGGGGCTGGCGGGCAGCGGCCCCATCCGCGAGAACTACAACCCGGAGACCGGCGCCATGCAGGGTGCCAGCAACTTCAGCTGGAGCTCGGCCCACCTCTACATGCTCTATCGCAACTTCCTGAAAACCGAGGGTTGATCCCTCTTTGCAGCAATGAGCCAACAAAAAGGCCTCCGCAAGGGAGCAATGCTGTTCAGATAAGCACTTTTTTGACTGATTATTCATAAATTGGATTTGAGTTGAGGGGGCAAGGCTGTGTCCAGTCGATCTTCCTCCAGCCTTTATCCAGCGGGGCTTGCAATAGAAAGAGGGAGGCATCATGCCTCCCTCGATTTTTTGTCCTGATACTACGTAGACTGGAACTCAAATTCTCTTAAGTGAACAGCATTGCCGCAAGGGAGGCCTTTCTTATGGTTCATCGCGGCTTTCCGGGGAAGGCCGCCTTGATTTTCAGAAAAAAGTATTCTGAGTCCCTAAATCCATATGCCATACGCTTTATCACTTTGATCTTGTTGTTCACCCCTTCCAGCACACTCGTGTGCATCGGGTAGTTT
>NZ_JAGKRI010000123.1:0-11419 GCF_017939255.1 Aeromonas sp. Prich7-2 | reverse complement strand
GGGACTCAAACTTTCCGGGAGGACAGGCGTGAATGAAGTCGAGAGCTTGGTCGATACGCATAAAAAAATCCGAAACCCAACAAGGAGTTTCGGATTCTTACACAGCCTGAGGATCGGTCAATGGATCCTTAACTGATCGGCATTAGACCAAAAGGTCCCTTTTTCTATCAAAAATCACGTTTCGATCCCACTATGCCGCAAATGTGTACCTGCTTGAAGCTCCCGCAGTGGCGCGGCAGCTCATCCAATCGAGGCTCACTGTGGCGGCGGGACCTCACGCGGCGATACCGCTGTGACGCAGCAGCGCATCCACCTGGGGCTCCCGGCCACGGAAGGCACGGAACAGCTCCATCGGCTCCCTGGAGCCACCCTTTTCCAGAATGTTCTTCAGGAAGGAGTGGCCCGTGGCCGGGTTGAAGATCCCCTCCTCCTCGAAGCGGGAGAAGGCGTCGGCAGAGAGTACCTCGGCCCACTTGTAGCTGTAGTAGCCCGCCGCGTAGCCGCCCGCGAAGATGTGGGAGAAGCTGTGCTGGAAGCGGTTGAACGCCGGGGGCGTCATCACGGCGACCTGGCTGCGCACCTCAGCCAGCAGCGCAGGGATCTGATCCGCTCTGGCCGGGTCAAAGGTCTGGTGCAGACGGAAGTCGAACAGGGCGAATTCCAGCTGGCGCAGCATCTGCATCGCCGCCTGGAAGTTGCGGGCGGTCAGCATCTTCTCCAGCAGATCGGCGGGCAGCGGCTCCCCGGTCTCGTAATGGCCGGAGATGAAGGCCAGCGCCTCGGATTCCCAGCACCAATTCTCGAGGAACTGGCTCGGCAGCTCCACCGCATCCCAGGCCACGCCGTTGATGCCGGCCACGCCGGCCACATCGATGCGGGTCAGCATGTGGTGAATGCCGTGGCCGAACTCGTGGAACAGGGTGACCACTTCGTTGTGGGTGAACAGGGCCGGCTTGCCGTCCACCGGGCCGTTGAAGTTGCAGGTCAGGTAGGCCACCGGCTTTTGCAGGGAGCCGTCCTGACGGTAGCGGCGACCCAGGCAGACATCCATCCAGGCGCCGCCCTGCTTGTGCTCGCGGGCATAGAGATCCAGGTAGAAGCTGCCGCGCAGCTCGTCATCGGCGTCAAAGATGTCGTAGAAGCGCACGTCCGGGTGCCAGGTGTCGATGCCGAGACGCTCGCGCACCTTCATGCCGAACACCCGCTTGACCACCTCGAACAGCCCCTTCACGACCCGACCAGCGGGGAAATAAGGACGCAACTGCTCATCAGAGACCGAAAACTTGTGCTGTTTGAGCTTTTCTGCGTAATAGGCAAGATCCCAGGCCGCCAGTTCGTCCTGACCGTGCTGCTCGGCGGCAAAGGCGCGGATCTCTTCGAGCTCCGCCTTGCCTTGGGGCAGGGACTTGGCAGCCAGGTCGGTGAGGAAGTCCACCACCTGCTCCGGCTTGTCCGCCATCTTGGTCGCGAGGGAGAGCTCGGCATAGTTGGCAAAGCCCAGCAGTCGGGCCAGCTCCCGGCGCAGGGTGAGCAACTCGGTCATGATGGCGGAGTTGTCCCACTTGCCGGCGTTGGGGCCCTGGTCGGAGGCGCGGGTGGTGAAGGCCTCATACAGCTCGGCACGCAGGGCGCGGCTGTCGGCATACATCATCACCGGCAGGTAGGAGGGGATGTCCAGGGTGAACAGCCACCCCTCCTTGCCCTTGAGTTCGGCCATCTGGCGCGCGGCAGCCTGGGCGCTCGCGGGCAGACCGGCCAGCTCGGCCTCGTCGGTCACCAGCTTGTGCCAGCCCTGGGTCGCGTCCAGCACGTTGTTGCTGAAACGGGAGGAGAGCTCCGAGAGGCGGGCCTGGATCTCGCCGTAACGCTGCTGCGCCTCGGCAGGCAGACCGATGCCGGAGAGGCGGAAATCGCGCAGGGTGTTCAGGATCTCCTTGCGCTGGGCATCATCCAGCCGGGGGAAGTCATCGCTCTCGGAGAGGGCCAGATAGGCTTGATAGAGCCCTTCATGCTGACCGACATAGGTCTGGAATTCGGAAAGCAGCGGCAGGCAGGCATCGTGAGCCGCCCGCAGCGCCTCGCTGTTCTGCACGGCGTTGAGGTGGCTGATGGGGGACCAGATCCGGGAGAGGCGGTCGTTGACCTCTTCCAGCGGGGCGATCAGGCTGTCCCAGGTGTGAGGCTCCTTCTGGGCCAGCACATCCTCAATCTTCTGTTTGCAATCGGCGATGGCCTGCGTCACGGCAGGTTGCACCTGATCGGGCTGGATCTGGCTGAAGGGAGGCAGCGAGTCCATTGTCAGCAAAGGGTTAGTCATCTGCGGTACCTCTAAATTCTCTGCAGCCCCTGCCGTCCAGAAGCCTGCTTGGACCATCTAAGATGTAGGCAGAAACCCCATTTATCAAGCCTTTGCCGCCAAGAGACGGGCTTGTTGCCCACTTTTTCAGGCATTTTGTTCATAAAACCAGCACTTCATCTGCCAGAGACGACAATGCCGGCCCGAGGGCCGGCATTGTGAGGGCATGGACACTCCCCGCCTCAGCGTCGGGCGTCCTCTTTCAACCACTGGGCGACCCGCTTGGCGAAGTAGGTGAGGATGCCATCGGCCCCGGCCCGCTTGAAGCAGAGCAGGGATTCCATCACGCACTCTTTCTCCTTGAGCCAGCCATTCTGGATCGCCGCCATGTGCATGGCGTACTCGCCGCTCACCTGATAGGCGAAGGTCGGCACGCCGAACTGATCCTTCACCCGGCGGATGATGTCCAGGTAGGGCATGCCCGGCTTGACCATGACGCTGTCCGCCCCTTCGGCGATGTCGAGGGCCACTTCGTGCAGGGCTTCGTTGCCGTTGGCCGGGTCCATCTGGTAGGTGGCCTTGTTGCTCTTGCCGAGGTTGGCGGCGGAGCCCACCGCATCGCGGAACGGGCCGTAGTAGTGGGAGGCGTACTTGGCGGAGTAGGCCATGATCTGCACGTTGACGAAGCCGTTCTCCTCCAGCGCCGCGCGGATGGCACCGATGCGGCCGTCCATCATGTCGGACGGGGCCACCATGTCGGCCCCGGCGGCCGCATGGGAGAGCGCCTGCTTCACCAGGATCTCGGTGGTGATGTCGTTCTGCACATAGCCTTCGTCATCGATGATGCCGTCCTGACCATGGGTGGTGAAGGGGTCGAGCGCCACATCGGTGATGACCCCGAGCTCCGGGAAGCGAGCCTTGAGGGCACGGGTCGCCCGCTGGGCCAGGGCATCCGGGTTGTAGGCCTCTTCCGCCATCAGACTCTTTCTCTCCAGCGGCGTCACCGGGAACAGGGCCACCGCCGGCACCCCCAGGGCCACCAGTTCGGCGGCCTCTTCGAGCAGCAGATCGATGGAGAGTCTGTCCACCCCCGGCATGGAGGCAACGGCCTCTCGCTGACCCTCCCCCTCCAGCACGAACACGGGATAGATGAGATCGTTGGCGGTCAGTACGTTCTCGCGCACCAGGCGGCGGCTGAAGTCATGTTTGCGCACCCGGCGCAGGCGACGGCCCGGGAAGGCCCCCGGAAGAGTTGTGGCCATGAATCACTCCAAAAGCGGAAGTTGGAAGAATGCGGCGGAGGTGGCCCAGGTATGGGCCAGCAAGGCCTCGGGCGCTTCACCACGGCAGGCCGCCACCACCTGGGCGATGTGCGGCAAAAAAGCGGGTTCGTTGCGTTTGGGCCTGGGTTTCAGATCCCGCGGCACCAGGTAGGGGGCGTCCGTCTCTATCATCAAGCGACCCGCCGGAATGCGGGCCACCTGCTCGCGCAGCAGCTGGCCACGGCGCTCGTCACAGAGCCAGCCGGTCACCCCGATATGCAGCCCCAGCGCCAGGCACTCGTCCAGCTCGGCGTCGGAGCCGGTGAAGCAGTGCAGCACGGCCCCCGGCAGGCGGGGCAACCAGGGGCGCAGGATCTCGACGAATTTGTCATGGGCATCGCGGCAGTGCAGAAACACCGGCATCCCGAGCTCGGCGGCGAGCGCCAGCTGGGCGTCAAACACCGCATCCTGCACCGGGCGGGGGGAGAAGTCCCGGTTGTAGTCGAGACCGCACTCGCCGATAGCCACCACCTGGGGCAGGGCCGCCAGTTCGCGCAGGGCGGGCAGGGTCGCCTCATTGACGCTTTTGGCATCATGGGGATGTACCCCGGCGGTGGAGAAGCAGTAACCGGGCCAGCGGGCGGCCAATGCGGCACTTTCGCGGCTGCCGGCCAGATCGGTGCCGGTCAGGATCAGGGCTTCCACCCCGGCGGCGCGCGCGCGTTCCACCAGGTGGGCTTGTTCGCCTGCGAACTGGCTGCTGGTCAGGTTCAAACCGATGTCGATCATGGCGTCAGGGGTTCCGGACAAACGAGGTGCATATCAGGCATTTGAAAACCATCTACTCGATGGGGCCTTACCATACGCCTCGAACGGATGCATGAAAAGAGGAAGGGAGCCTCAGCTCCCCTCTTCCGTTTGTTGCTGCTCTTCGTCCTCTTTCTTCACGTAGAAGCGGGCGAAGAACAGACCTATCTCCCACAGGCCCCACATGGGGATCGCGAGCAGGGTCTGGGAGAAGACATCGGGCGGCGTCAGCAACATGCCGACCACGAAGACCCCGACGATGACGTAGGGGCGCTTCTCCTTCAGGCTCCTGGGGGTGGTCACCCCGGTCCAGCAGAGCAGTATGGTGGCCACCGGGATCTCGAACGCCACCCCGAACGCGAAGAACAGGGTCAGCACGAAGTCCAGGTAGCTGGCGATGTCGGTCGCCACCGTCACCCCGGCGGGGGCGGTACTGGTGAAGAAGCCGAACACCAAGGGGAACACCACATAGTAGGCGAACGCCATCCCCGCATAGAACAGCACGGCGCTGGAGGCCACCAGGGGCAGGATCAGCCGCCGTTCGTGCTGGTACAGACCGGGTGCGATGAAAGCCCAGGCCTGATAGAGCAGATAGGGGATCGCCACGAAGAAGGAGACCACCAGGGTCAGCTTGATGGGCGTGATGAAGGGTGTCGCCACATCCGTCGCTATCATGCTGGTGCCTGCCGGCAACTGGCTGAGCAACGGCTGGGCCACGAAGTCGTAGATGTTGTTGGAGAAGTAGATGAGCGCGATGAACACCAGCAGAATGGCGGTGATGGAACGCAGCAGACGGGTTCTCAGCTCCACCAGATGGCTGATGAGGGGTTGTTCTGCCTGACTCATGGCTTCACCTCCCTTTTGGCTGCGGACTCGCTGGCGGGCACAGGCTCGCTCTCTCGCTGACTGTTGACCGGCGGCATCTCTGGGGTGGGCGCCGGGGCCGCCACCGGAGTGGCTGGCTCGGCCTGGGCGGGCTCCCGAGGCGGGCGGATCTCGTTCTCCCCCTGATAGGGACGATTCACCGACTGGGCGGCCGCTTTCAACTGCTCGATGGACTCCTGCAGCTCGGGGCTCAGGTTGTTCATCTGCAACCGTTCGGCCTTCTTCAGGTCGTTGTGCAGATCCTGCAACTTGAGCTCCTGCTCCAGCTCGGCCTTGACCGAGTTGGCGGTGCTGCGGATCAGCCTTATCCAGTGGCTGGCGGTGCGGATCGCGACCGGCAACCGCTCGGGGCCTAGCACCACCAGGGCGACGACGCCGATGACGACCAGCTCCCAAAAACCGATGTCGAACATGGCTTAGGCCTGATCTTTGTCTTTCTGCTTGGCGGCTTCGGCGTTGCTGGCCGTCTCGTTCAACTGCTTGGTCGGAAACTCGGCATCTTTCTGCTCGGGTTTGGTGTCGGCCGGCTCATCGGAGAGCGCCTTCTTGAACCCCTTGACCGCCGCGCCCAGATCGCCGCCGATACCGCGCAGTTTCTTGGTGCCGAACAACAGCACGACGATGACTGCGATGATCAACAACTGCCAAATACTGATACCACCCATGACTTTCTCTCCGGATAGGCGCCCGATGGCGCAGGTTATTTAATGGGAACGGGTTCGCAACCAACCCAGCAGCCAGCATAACCCGGCGCTGGCGAGGCTGATTTGTCCCCACTCAATGTATTGTTTTTTGGTCAGCAAGAATACACCCGCGAGCAGCAGGCTGGCTCCAACCCCTAAGAGGTAGCGAGCCTGCCCCTGACGGCGACTGTGGCGACGGAAATCGGCAAACATCTGGTCGAAGTGGTGCTGCTGATGGCGGGCCTGACGCAGGGTCTCGTAGACCAGCTCCGGCAGCTCCGGCAGTTTCTCCGCCCAGAACGGCGCCTTCTCCTTGATGGCATTCCACACCGCCTTGGGGCCGACCTGCTCGTGCATCCAGTTTTCCAGATAGGGCTTGGCGGTCTGCCACAAATCCAGCTGGGGATAGAGCTGGCGACCCAGCCCTTCCACATAGAGCAGGGTCTTTTGCAGCAGCACCAGCTGCGGCTGCACCTGCATGTTGAATCGACGGGCGGTGTTGAACAGATTGAGCAGCACGTGGCCGAAGGAGATCTCGGAGAGCGGTTTCTCGAAGATGGGCTCCAGCACGGTGCGGATGGCGAACTCGAACTCGTCCACCTTGGTATCGGGCGGTACCCAGCCAGACTCCACGTGCAGCTCGGCCACACGGCGGTAGTCGCGGTTGAAGAAGGCGAGGAAGTTCTCCGCCAGGTAGCGCTTGTCTTCCCGGTTGAGGGTGCCGACGATGCCGCAGTCGATGCCGATCCAGAGCGGATTCTCGGGGTGTTCGAAAGAGACGAAGATGTTGCCCGGGTGCATGTCGGCGTGGAAGAAGCTGTCGCGGAACACCTGGGTGAAGAACACCTCCACTCCGCGCTCGGCCAGCAGCTTCATGTTGGTGCCGTTGGCTTCCAACGCCGCAATGTCGGAGACCGGAATGCCGTAGATCCGCTCCATCACCAGCACCTGCTCGCGGCAGTGCTCGGTGAACACCTCGGGCACATAGAGCGCCTCGGAACCGATGAAGTTGCGGCGCAGCTGGATGGCGTTGGCCGCTTCGCGCATCAGGTTGAGCTCGTCGAGTATGGTCTTG
This sequence comes from Aeromonas sp. Prich7-2, assembly GCF_017939255.1. Classification (NCBI taxonomy): domain Bacteria; kingdom Pseudomonadati; phylum Pseudomonadota; class Gammaproteobacteria; order Aeromonadales; family Aeromonadaceae; genus Aeromonas; species Aeromonas sp. Prich7-2. The sequence continues at coordinate 4,411 of NZ_JAGKRI010000123.1, read as the reverse complement.
CGATACTCCTCCACCACCTCGACGGGGCGCAGTCGTCCGCTCTGGGGCACGAAACGGGCCACCAGACGGGCCAGGGCCTGCATCAGGCGCAGGTCGGCCTCGATGACCGGCTCGATATCGGGACGGATCACCTTGATGACGATCTCGCGGCCGTTCTCCTTCAACCGGGCGGTGTGCACCTGGGCGATGGAGGCGGACGCCAGCGGCGTCTCATCGAAGTCATCGAACAGGGCCTCGACGGGGCAACCCAGGCTCTCTTCAATCTGGCGACGGGCGGCCTGACCACAGAAGGGAGGCACCCTGTCCTGCAGCAGGGCCAGCTCTTCGGCAATGTCGGGGGGCAGCAGGTCTCGGCGAGTCGAGAGCATCTGGCCGAACTTGATGAAGATGGGACCGAGGGCCTCAAAGGCGAGGCGAATACGGGCACCACGGCTCATGCCTTGTTGCTTGTTCTTGAGCCAGAACAGACTGCGACGGGCCAGACGGCCAGGCCAGGGCTGATAACGAGCGGGCACCAGCTCGTCGATGCCCTGTTCCAGCAGGATGCTGACGATGCGATAGAGGCGTTTGAACTCCTTCGGGGTCATCAGCTCACCTGCTGTTCGAGGCGGGCAAGCCGCAACTCGATCGCCTTCATCTGTTGGGCCAGCTCTTCGACATCGTCATTGAAGCTCGCCACTTCCAGCGGACCCGGGGCAAGCCTCGCCTCCTCGGTCAGATACTCGGCCACTTGACGCTGGGAACGGCACAACTCTCGCCCCACAAAACGGCGAGCCTGACGGGCACCACTGCACAGGGTGTGGGCCACCACGTCGCCGGTGTAGCGGGACAGCTCCTCTTCCCAGTCGATATCGAGCTCGCCAAGCAGGGCGCTGAATGCCTGCACCAGCTGGGGGTCACCGCTCAGGTCCAGCTTCTCCTCGCGGATGTAGCGGGTCAGGGCGGAAGGCTCCTTGAGCAGGCCGAGGGCGGTCAGGGAGAGACTCAGCACCGCATCCGCCTCCCCTTCAAACCTGGCCAGCACATCCAGACGGCGCTCCGAGAAGACAAACCAGAGCGGCTTGAGCTCGCGCAGCTCCAGTTTGAGTACCTTGCCCGCGAGCTTGCGCAGCCGCTCCGGGCTCTGTTTGTCCAGGGCCAGCAACTGGTTGAGGCTGGTTTCGATCACCGCGGTGACCATGGCATCCATCGGCATAGGCGACCTTAAAACTTGTAACCGCGGTGCAGGGCAACCACGCCCTGGGTCAGGTTGTAGAACTCAACCTGTTCGAACCCGACATTCTCCATCATGCCTGCCAGGGTCTGCTGATCCGGGTGCATGCGGATCGATTCCGCCAAATATTTGTAACTTTCGCTGTCATTCGCCACGATTTCGCCCATTTTCGGCAGCAATTTGAAGGAGTAGAGATCATACAGCTTGGCGATCACTTCGCTCACCGGCTTGGAGAACTCCAGCACCAGCAAGCGGCCACCCGGCTTGAGCACCCTGAACATGGAGGCGAGTGCCTTGTCCTTGTCGGTGACGTTGCGCAGGCCGAAGCCGATGGTGATGACGTCGAAATGGTTGTCAGGGAACGGGAGCGCCTCGGCATTGGCCTGTACGTAGGAGACGTTGTTGGCCACCCCCAGGTTGCGCAGCTTGTCGCGGCCCACCTTGAGCATGGAGTCGTTGATGTCCGCCAGGACCACCTGGCCGGTCTCACCCACGATGCGGGAGAACTTGGCGGTCAGATCCCCTGTGCCGCCAGCCAGATCCAGCACCTTCTGTCCTTTGCGGACACCGGAGCAGTCGATGGTAAAGCGCTTCCAGAGGCGATGGATGCCGAACGACATCAGATCGTTCATCAGATCATACTTGGCCGCTACCGAATGAAAGACACCGGCGACCAGAGTTTCCTTCTCGGTCGCTGCCACGGTTTTATAGCCAAAATGCGTAGTAGTAGTCTGTTCCGACATCCCTCAAATACCCATAGAGCAAAGAATGGCCGCCAGTTTACCAGAGCCGATGGCGTGCGGACACCTCAAACCCGGCTTGTGACCAACTGCATCCCCAGCACGACCATGGCCAGACAGAGGAACAGATTGAGACCGATATTGAGCAGCGCCTTCAGATAGGCCCCTTGCTGGGCCAGCACGACCGTATCGAGGGCAAAGGAGGAGAAGGTGGTCAAGGCGCCGAGGATACCCACCATCAGCAATGGCTTCATCGGGTGTTCCACCACGTGACTATGGCTGATCAGGGCATAGGCAATCCCCATGATGAAGGAACCCACCACGTTGACCACCAGGGTGCCATAGGGAAAGTGGCGTCCCAGCAGCCATGCCATCAGCTCGGCGATGCCAAAGCGCAGGCAGGCACCGAAGGCGCCCCCGACAGCGACAAATAACCAGGTTTGCATCAAGCAGTCTCCAAGATTGTCAGGTTGGCATTATGCAAAATCTCGACAGCAGGGGACAGCCGGGCAATTAATCGACCCGGCTAGACCCTAGCGGCGAAAGTCTACCCGTTCTGGATTCACAAGGTGGAGGGTCGTCTCAGCCGGGCGAGTATCGGCGATGACTCTGCCATGGCGGATGGAATAACGCACCGGCACCTGGCGGCGCACCGCATCAAAACCATTCTCAGCAGGAAGGATCAGCAGGTTGGCGGGCTTGTCCAACTCGATGCCGTAGCGATCCTGCACGTTCAGGGTGCGGGCGCTGTGGTTGCCGATGAGCTTGAGACTGTCATTGATCTGTTCATAGCCCATGATCTGGCAGACATGCAGCCCCATGTGCAGCACCTGCAACATGTTGGCCGTGCCCATGGGATACCAGGGATCGAACACGTCGTCGTGGCCGAAGCAGACGTTGATGTTCGCCTCCAGCATCTCCTTCACCCGGGTGATGCCACGACGCTTGGGATAGCTGTCGAAGCGCCCCTGCAGGTGAATGTTCACCAGCGGATTGGCGACGAAGTTGATGTCCGCCATCCTGAGCAGCCGGAACAGCCGCGAGGCATAGGCTCCGTTGTAGGAGTGCATGGCGGTGGTGTGGCTGGCGGTCACCCTATGGCCAATACCGCGCTCGTAGGCCAGGGTTGCCAGCGTCTCGATAAAACGGGACTGTTCGTCATCGATTTCGTCGCAATGCACATCCACCAGAACCTGATATTTCTCTGCAAGATCGAAAACGTAGTGCAGACTTTCGACCCCGTACTCCCGGGTAAACTCGAAATGGGGGATGGCACCGATCACGTCGGCCCCCAGCTTGAGAGCCTCTTCCAGCAATGCCTTGCCGTTGGGGTAGGAGAGGATCCCCTCCTGCGGAAAAGCGACGATCTGCAGCTCCACCCACTCCTTCATCTCCTCCCGCACCTCCAGCATCGCCTTCAAGGCGACCAGATTGGGGTCGGAAACATCCACGTGAGTCCGCACGAACTGGATGCCGTTGGCAATCTGCCATTTCAGTGTCTGGATGGCGCGTTGTTTCACATCCTCATGGGTCAGCAGCGCCTTGCGCTCGGCCCAACGCTCGATCCCCTCGAACAGGGTACCGGAGAGGTTCCAACTCGGCTCGCCAGCCGTCTGGGTGGTATCGAGGTGAATGTGCGGTTCGATGAAGGGGGGGATGACAAGGCCTTGCTCACCATCAAGCTCGCGGGCAGAGAGCAGCTGGGTGCTCATGGGCTCGATGGCCCGGATCACGCCTCCCTGACAGAGGATTTGCCACATCCCTTCCCTGCCCGCCAGACGCACATTCCTAATCAGCATGTTCTTTCCCCTTCGAAAGCGTCGTTGTCTTTGCCAATCCACAACTTAGCCCGGATCCCTTTAAGAGAGAAGCGCCGCCCGGAAAGCATACGGGATAGAAAGGGAAGATATCTCAGCAACAAGAAGGTGCGACATTGCAGGACTGCAATTTGCGATGGATGGCCTGAAAAGCAGATACAAAAAAGCCTCCCGATTGGGAGGCTTTCTTATTTAATGGTGCTGATACCCAGAATCGAACTGGGGACCTCATCCTTACCAAGGATGCGCTCTACCGACTGAGCCATATCAGCACACTAACCGGTAAAGACCACGCTCAATGCGTAATCTAAAATTGGGTGCCTGGCAGTGTCCTACTCTCGCATGGCGAATGCCACACTACCATCGGCGCTACAGCGTTTCACTTCTGAGTTCGGCATGGGGTCAGGTGGTTCCACTGCGCTATTGCCGCCAGGCAAAATCTTAATCCAGAAAGCTGACGTGAATAACGACTTTGCTAGTTTGCGTTGTCATTACCACTGAATTTGTAAGTAGTTCGCTCATTCGCTACAAGGCCAGAAACACTTCTTGGGTGTTGTATGGTTAAGCCTCACGGGTAATTAGTATGGGTTAGCTCAACGTATCGCTACGCTTACACACCCCACCTATCAACGTTGTGGTCT
>NZ_JAGKRI010000122.1:0-11027 GCF_017939255.1 Aeromonas sp. Prich7-2 | reverse complement strand
ACTACCCGATGCACACGAGTGTGCTGGAAGGGGTGAACAACAAGATCAAAGTGATAAAGCGTATGGCATATGGATTTAGGGACTCAGAATACTTTTTTCTGAAAATCAAGGCGGCCTTCCCCGGAAAGCCGCGATGAACCTTTTTTGTGCCCGCTTCCCGGGGATGCCATCTGTGTTACGGCGCGCAGTCCGGACGCCACAAGTGCCTTTTGCATCTTATCCCCCGATCCCCGACAATCCCGATTCGCGTGCCGTGACGGGAATGCCAGAGAGTGTCCCCCCGCGCACCCCCTCTTCATGAAATTGGCGGGAGTCGTCCATGTTTACCCTCTACCACTCCAATCAGCTGGATCTGCTCAAGGAGCTGCTGGTGAGCCGCATCCGGCAGGCTCCGCTCTCCCACCCCTTCGATCGGGAGCAGATCCTGGTGCAGAGTCCCGGCATGGCCCAGTGGCTCAAGCTGGAGCTGGCCAAGGCGTTCGGCATCGCCGCCAACATCGACTTTCCCCTGCCCGCGAGTTTCATCTGGGAGATGTTCACCCGGGTGCTGGCGGACGTGCCGCGCCAGAGCCCCTACAACAAGGGGGCCATGAGCTGGCACCTGATGACCATTCTGCCCACCCTGCTCGGCAGACCCGCCTTTGCGCCCCTCGCGGCCTATCTGGGGGGCAGTGACGGGGCGGCGCCGGAGCAGGTGCGGCTCTGGCAGCTCTGCCAGAAGGTGGCGGATCTGTTCGACCAGTATCTGGTCTACCGGCCGGACTGGATCGCCCGCTGGGAAGAGGGGGAAGGATTGAGCCAGGAGCTGGCCGGGGTGAGCGGTCAGGATTGGCAGCCCGAGCTCTGGCGCGAGCTGGTGGCCCGCACCCTGGCCCTCAGCCCCAGCGGCTACCACCGCGCCAACCTCTACGAGGCCTTCATCCACGAGCTGGAGCGCACCCGGGATCTGCCGGGCAGGCTGCCGCAACGGGTCTTCGTGTTCGGCATCTCGGCCCTGCCGCCCCGCTACGTGGAGGCCCTGCTGGCCCTCGGCAGCCGCCCCGAGGTGGAGGTGCACCTGTTTGTGACCAACCCCTGCCGCTACTACTGGGGGGACTTGCTCGATCGCAAGACACTGGCGCGCCTCGAAAACAAGCTCAAGCCCGGTACGGATCTCGAGACCCTGCAGGGCCCCGCCAATCCGTTGCTCGCCTCCATGGGCAAGCTGGGGCGCGACTACCTGCACCAGCTGATGGAGTTGGAGGTACCGCAGATCGAGGCCTTCGTCGACATCGAGGATCGCGACGATGAGGGCAAGGTCACCTTGCTGCGGGCCATCCAGAAAGACGTGCTGGAGCTGGCGGAACGGGGGGCCGGCGAGTTCAACCTCGATGCCAGCCACCACAAGAGCCCTGTCAGCCTGGATGACGGCACTTTGCAGATCCACGCCTGCCACGGCCCCATGCGGGAGCTCGAGGTGCTGCACGACCGGCTGCTGGCCCTGTTCGAGCAGGATCCCACCCTCACCCCCAAAGACGTGGTGGTGATGATGCCGGACGTCAACAGCTACGGTCCCTACATCCAGGCCGTTTTTGGCAAGGAGGGCGGCAAGGGGCGGGGCGGGGCCCGCGGCCAGATCCCCTTTGCGATCTCCGATCGGGCGGCGAGCCAGGAGAGCCCGCTGCTGCAAAGTTTCCTCGCCCTGCTCAGGCTGCCGAACGCCCGCTTCGGAGCGGGGGAGCTGCTCGCCATCCTGGAGGTGCCCGCCGTGCTGCGCCGCTTCGAGCTGGACGACGACGAGTTCAACGTGCTGCGGCGCTGGGTGCAGGAGACCGGCATCCGCTGGGGGCTGGATGACGACTATCCCGAGCGCTTCGCGCTGCCGCGTCTGTCCGGCAACAGCTGGCTGTTCGGCCTGCGGCGCATGCTGCTGGGTTTTGCCATGGGGGACGGGGAGCCGGTGGCGGGGATCCTGCCCTATGCGGACATCGAGGGTCAGCAGGGGCTGATCCTCGGCAAGCTCGCCTGGTTCGTCGACTCCCTGGCGGAGTTTCTGCCCAGGCTGCAACAGGCGCAGCCGCTGGCCGAATGGCACGCCTGCCTGCTGGCGCTGCTGGAGCGCTTCTATCTCGCCGACGAGGATGAAGAGCGCCAGCTCCAGCTCATTCGCAGCCAGCTCACCGACTGGCAGGCCCAGCTCGGCGAGGCCCGCTTCGAGCAGGCCATCAGTGCCGACCTGTTGCAGGACTACCTCGGCAGCGTGCTGGGGGAGTCCCGCTCCAGCCAGCGCTTCCTCGCCGGTCAGGTCAACTTCTGCACCCTGATGCCGATGCGCTCCATCCCCTTCCGCCAGGTCTGCCTGCTCGGCATGAACGACGGCGTCTACCCGCGCACCCTGCCCCCCATGGGCTTCGATCTGATGGCGGTGGCCTCGCGGCGCGGGGACCGATCCCGCCGGGATGACGACCGCTACCTCTTCCTCGAGGCGCTCCTCAGTGCCCAGCAGGGGCTCTACATCAGCTATCAGGGGTTCAGCGCCCAGGACAACAGCGAGAAGGTACCCTCCGTGCTGCTGGCGGAGCTCATCGACTACGTGCGCCAGGGCTTCGTGCTGGTGGGGGATGAAGATCTCGACGACGACACCTCGGGCCGGCGGCTGCTCGAACACCTGATCGTGGCGCACCCCCTCACCCCCTACAGCCCGGCCTACTTTTACCCCGAACCCGGCTCCGGTCTCTTCACCTATGCCGCCGACTGGCTGCCGGCCCTGAGCCCCGAGCGGGGGGCCGCCAACTTCCAGAGCGGCGATCTGCCCCTGCCTGCGGAGTGGGGCAGGGAGCAGGGGCTGGAGCTGGCGGAGCTGCTGCGCTTCTATCGCCAGCCCGCCAGGTACTTCCTCAACCGCCGCCTCAAGGTGTGGTTCGAGCTGGAGGAGGCGACCATCGAAGACAGCGAGCCCTTCGAGCTGGACGGCCTGCAGCACTATCAGCTCAAGGCGCTGCTGCTGGATGCCCATCTGACCGAGGGGGAGAGCGAGGCCCGTCGTTACCGGCTGCAACTCTCCGGCCTGTTGCCGCAAGGGTGGTTCGGCAGCCTGCTGCTGGAGGAGATCGACGGCGAGATGGGCAAGCTGGCGGCGCGGCTGCGCCCCTGGACGGGGGACAAACAGGCGGTGGAGATCGACATCGCCCTGGCCCAGGGGCAGCTCCAGGGCTGGATAGACACCCAGAAGGGACGAGCGCTGGTGGTCAAACCCGGCAGCTTCAACGGCAAGGATCTGCTGCTGGCCTGGATCCAGCACCTTTGCCTCTCATTGAGCAGCGTCCCCGGCGACACCCTGCTGTTCGATGCCAAACAGAGTCTGCGGCTGCCAAGGCTTGCGGCGGACGAGGCGCGGCCCAGGTTGGCGGCCCTGGTGGCCCTCTGGACCCAGGGGATGAAGCGGCCGCTGCCCTTCTTCCCGAGCACCGCCTGGGAGTGGCTCAAGGGGATCGAGAAGGATCCGGCAAAGCCGGAGGAGGCCGACAAGGCGGCGCTTGCCCGCTTCAACGGCGGCTACATGGTGACGGGAGAGGGGCAGGACGTCTATGTCGCCCGCTGCTTCCCGGAACTCGATGACGAGGTGCTGGCCCAGTTGCAGGGGCTGGCCCGTGAACACCTGACCCCGCTCCATCAGGCGCTGGAGGAGTTGCAATAATGGCTAACCCGCTCAATCCCCTGCGTTTTCCCCTCTATGGCGAGCGGCTGATCGAGGCCTCCGCCGGGACCGGCAAGACCTATACCATCGCGGGCCTCTATCTGCGCCTCTTGCTGGGCCACGGCCCGGTTATCGAACAAGCAGGCGAGGAGGGGGGAGACGCCGGTCAGCCCTGTGCCCACGAGCGGCCCCTGTCGGTGACCGAGATCCTGGTGGTGACCTTTACCGAGGCGGCCACCGCCGAACTGAGGGGGCGGATCCGCGCCCGCATCCACGAGGCGCGTCTCGCCTTTATGCGCGGTCACAGCACGGATACCCTGCTGGCCCAACTGCTGGTGGAGGTGGAGGATCACGATCTGGCGGCCCGTCGCCTGCTGGCCGCCGAGCGGCAGATGGACGAGGCGGCGGTCTTCACCATCCACGGCTTCTGCCAGCGGATGCTCAGGCAGAACGCCTTCGAGTCGGGCGCCCTCTTTGAAACCGAATTTTTGACCGACGACAGCCGGCTCCGGCTGCAGGCGGTGAGTGACTACTGGCGCGCCGAGTTCTATCCGGTGGATCAGCCCCTGGCCCGGGCGGTGCGAAGGCTCTGGTCGAGCCCCGCCGCCCTGCTGCGGGAGATGGGGAGCTGGCTCGACAACGACGAGCTGGAGATCCGCCCGGTGGCGGGGGACGAGACCCTGGCGGCTAGGCACAGCGTCGCCATGGCCCGCATCGGGGCGGTGAAAGCCGGGTGGCTGGCGCAGACGGACGAGATCCGCCGCCAGACCGAGGGGCAGATCAGCCGCTACACCGGCAAGAACTACGAGGGCTGGCTTGCCAAGATTGGCGACTGGGCGCAGGACGAGACCAGCGGCTACGTCCTGCCCAAGGAACTGGAGCGCTTCGGCCAGCAGGCGCTGGAGGAGAACCTCAAGAAGGGGGGAACGGTGCCCACCCTGCCGCTCTTTGGCGAGATAGACGCCCTGCTGGCGAGCCGACCCGGCATCCGGGATCTCGTCTTGCAGCGGGCGGCCAGGGTGGTGCGCAGCCGGATGCAGGAGAGCAAGCGCCAGGCCCATCAGCTCTCCTTCGACGATCTGCTGCGGGATCTCGACGGGGCGCTCGGCTCGGGCCTGGGGGAGCGGCTGTGCGAGCGCATCCGCGCCACCTACCGGGTCGCCATGATCGATGAATTCCAGGATACCGACCCCCAGCAGTACCGCATCTTCCATCGCCTTTACGGCGGTCACCAGGACACGGCGCTCCTGATGATCGGCGACCCCAAGCAGGCCATCTACGGCTTTCGTGGCGCAGACATCTTCACCTACATCCAGGCGCGGCGAAATGTGAGCGCCCACTACACCCTGGGGCGCAACTGGCGCTCAAGCCGCGCCCTGGTGGCGGCGGTCAACGGCCTGTTCGAGCGGGCGAAGGATCCCTTCATCTACGAGGCGGACATCCCCTTCCTGCCGGTGGAGGCGCAGGGCAAGAGCCGGGCACTGCTGATCGAGGGGCAGAGCGCCCCCGTGCTGCACTGCTGGCAGCTCACCGGTCAGCCCACCTTCAACAAGGGGGAGTACCAGAGCAGGATGGCCCGCGCCACGGCGGCGGAGATCCATCGCCTGCTCACGCTGGCCCGGGAGGGCAAGGCGATGCTCGGCAGCGAGCCGGTCAGGGCCGGGGATATCGCCGTGCTGGTGCGCACCGGCGCCGAGGGCAAGCTGGTGCAGCAGGAGCTGGCGCGCCTTGCCATCGCCTCCGTCTATCTGTCGAACCGCGAGAGCGTGCTGGCCCAGGTGGAGGCGCGGGAGATCCTGCTGATCCTGCACGCCTGCCAGAACCCGAGCGATGAGCGAAGCCTTAGGGCAGCGCTCGCCACCGGCCTGTTCGATCTCGATGCCAGGGCCCTGGACGCGCTGGCCTCGGACGAGCGGGCCTGGGAGAGCGCGGTGCAGGAGTTCATGGGATACCGCGCGGTCTGGCATCGCCACGGGGTGCTGGCCATGCTGCGGGCCCTGATGCACGGGCGCAACCTCGCCGCCTCCTTGCTGGCGAGCCCCTACGGGGAGCGGCGGCTGACCAACTTCCTCCATCTCGGCGAGCTGCTGCAACAGGCGAGCGGCGAGCTGGACGGGGAGTACGCCCTGCTGCGCTGGCTCGGGGAGGCGGTGAGCCAGCCCAACGGCCAGGACGGGGAGCAGATACTTCGCCTGGAGTCCGAGCGCAAGCTGGTGCAGATCGTCACCATCCACAAATCCAAGGGGCTGGAGTACCCGCTGGTCTTCCTGCCGTTCATTTGCAGCCACCGCGCCGCCGACACCCCCCTGTTCCACGAAACGGGGGAGGCGGGCAATCGCACCGTGCTCGATCTCACCGGCGCCGAGGAGTCTCTGGCCGAGGCCGACAAGGAGCGCCTCGCCGAAGACTTGCGCCTGCTCTACGTGGCCCTGACCCGGGGGGTCTATGCCACCTGGCTCGGGCTGGCGCCGGTGCGCTCCGGGGCGGGCAAGTCGGAGAAGACCGACCTGCACCGCACCGCCATCGGCTACCTGCTGCAAAAGGGGGAGGAGGGGGACGCCGGGACACTGGCGACCGCCCTCACCGACCTGGCCCAGGCCCTGCCGGGGGTGGCCGTCGGTGAGCCCTCGCTCACCCGCCCGGCCCCGCTGCCCGCCGAGGCGGAGAAACCGGGTGAGCCCACCGTGCGCGCGTTCCAGGGGCAGCTTGAGCGGGACTGGTGGATCAGCTCCTACTCCGGGCTCGCGGCCCAGGGCAACGGCCACGGCAAGGGGGTGCTGGCCAACCCCGGCTTCGACGACGAGGTGGCCACCGAGGCCGCCGTCACCGTGCAGGAAGAGGAGGCGCCCGCTCCTTCCATCTTCACCTTCCCCAAGGGGGCGCGTCCCGGCACCCTGCTCCACAGCCTGTTCGAGACCATCGACTTCGAGCACGCAGGGGGCGAGTCGCTGGCACAGCACATCGCCGCCCTGCTGACCCAGGAGGGGTTCGACGAAGGCTGGGCCCCCGTGCTGCAACAGCAGGTGGAGGCGGTGCTGGATACTCCCCTTGAGACCGGCCTTGGGGATCCGGTGCGGCTGCGGGATCTGGCCCCCGAGCGCAAACAGGTGGAGCTGGAGTTCTTCCTGCCCATGGGGCGGGTGACGGCACCGGCGCTCACCGCACTCTGCCAGCAGCACGACCCCCTGTCGCGGGGCGGCAAGCCGCTCGGTTTTGCCACCGTGCAGGGGATGCTCAAGGGCTTTATCGACCTGGTGTTCGAGTGGCAGGGGCGCTGGTATCTGCTCGACTACAAATCGAACCACCTTGGTATGAGCCCCGCCGATTACGGCCGCCCGGCCCTGGAGCGGGCCATGCGCGAGCATCGCTACGATCTGCAATACCAGCTCTATTCGCTGGCCCTGCACCGGCTGCTCGCCTTGCGGCTGCCGGGCTACGATTTCGACCGGCATTTTGGCGGGGTCTTCTATCTCTTCCTGCGCGGCATGCCCCAGGGGGGCATTTTCCATGCCAGGCCCAGCCGGGAACTGGTGCTGGGGCTGGACGAGTTGTTTAGTAAAGGTGTGACATCTGACGATCATCGTTTAGAGAAATCGAACAAGGCAGAGGCATGAGGGGCGAGATGAAGGGCGAAACCATGATAGAGCGGCTGAAAGCCTTGGCGCTGGCGGGGCGCATCCGCCAGCTTGACCTGCAATTTGCCAGGCTGGTGGCCGACCTTGGCGGCAGCCCCGAGCTGGTGCTGGGGGCCGCGCTCGCCTGCCATGAGCTGGGGCGCGGCCATGTCTGCCTGCCGCTGGCGATGCTCGCTCAGGGCGGTGACGGACAGGGATCCTCGCGCCCCTTCGGGCTGGATCCGGATCAGAGCCGGGATCTGCTGGCGGATCTCGCGGATCCTGCGAGCTGGCCCGCCCTCTTTGCGGCCAGCCCCCTGGTGGGGAGCGAACAGGAGGAGGGGGAGAGCCCCCGCTGGCCCCTGCGGCTCTGGGGGGATCGCCTCTACCTCACCCGCTACCACGACTTTGAGCTGGGGGTGGCCCGCCACCTTAGCGCCTTGAGTGAACGGGCCGAATGGCCGGAGATTGCCCCGGCCCTGTCACGCCTCTTTGCCCGCGACTACGGCCTGGTGTTCGGGGCCTTGCTCAAGGCCCGCCTCGCGCCGGATTTCTCCGTCCGCCACTTTGTGGAGAAGTACCTGGATCTGGTCTTCCCTCATGAGGTGGAGTGGCCCGCCGTCGAGACCCTGCTAAAGAGCGCCCAGGCAGCCAGCGAGCTGGAGCGGCTGGATACCCTGGTACCCGAGGCGCTCTGCTGCAACGGCCAGAAGCTGGCGGCGGCCACGGCGGCGGCGCGCCCCTTCGCGGTCATCTCCGGCGGCCCCGGCACCGGCAAGACCACCACGGTGGCCAAGCTCCTCGCCATCCTGGTGGAGACCGGCCTGCAAGGGGGCAAGGCCCCGGCGATCCGGCTGGTGGCCCCCACCGGCAAGGCGGCGGCGCGTCTGACCGAGAGTATCGGCGCTGCCCTGCAGGCCCTGGATCTGCCCCCCGAGTGGGTGGAGGCCATCCCCACCGAGGCGGGCACCCTGCACCGGCTGCTCGGGGTGATTCCCGGGCGCAGCCAGTTCCGCCATCACAGAGGCAACCCGCTGCACCTCGACCTGCTGGTGGTGGACGAGGCCTCCATGGTGGACCTGCCCATGATGGCGCGCCTGCTGGACGCGCTGCCCCGCCATGCCCGCCTGATCCTGCTCGGCGACAAGGATCAGCTCGCCTCGGTGGAGGCGGGGGCCGTGCTCGGGGATATCTGCAGCTTTATCGAACAGGGCATCAGCCCAGCGCAGGCACATTGGCTCTCCCGCCAGACCGGGTATCGCCTGCAAGGCACGCCAGCGGGGGCCAGCGTGCGCGACAGCCTCTGTTTGCTCTCCAAGAGCTGGCGCTTTGACCAGCATTCGGGCATCGGCCAGCTGGCGCGGGCCTGCAACAGCGGCGACGGGGCGGCGGTGGAGGCGGTCTGGGGCGCAGGATTTGGCGACATCCGCCTGCACCCCTGGGCGGGGGAGGCTTACAACGCCCTGATTGCCGAGGGGGTGGCCGGTTATGGCAGCTACCTCAAGGCGGCCCGGGCCGGCGAGGATCCGGCGGCGGTGTTCAAGGCGTTCAACGGCTTCCAGATCCTCTGCGCCCTGCGGGACGGCCCCTTCGGGGTGACGGGGCTCAACGAGCGCCTCGAACTGGCCCTCGCCAAGGCAGGGCTGATCCAGCGTGACGGCGACTGGTATGCGGGCCGCCCGGTGATGGTGGTGCGCAACGACCACGGGGTCGGCCTCTACAACGGCGACATGGGGCTCTGCCTCCCCGATGACACCGGCCGCCTCAAGGTGTGGTTCGAGCAGCCGGACGGCACCCTGCGCGCTTTGCTGCCCAGCCGGTTGCCCCCCCACGAGACGGTCTACGCCATGACCATCCACAAATCCCAGGGGTCGGAGTTTGCCCATACCGTGCTGGTGCTGCCCGACAGCCCCAGCCCGCTCCTGACCCGCGAGCTGGTCTACACCGGCATCACCCGCGCCAAGGCCCGCCTCGATCTCTACGGCGATCGCGCTCTGCTGGCACAGGCCGTGCGGAAAAAGACCGAGCGGTATTCAGGGTTGGCACAGAGGTTGGGGGAGATTGATGGGGGGCTGTAGAAGTTATTTTTCTATTTTAATTGTGCTCTAATGGGGGGGGGATATGATTTTCAGTGATCGTGAGATAAAAATATCTGAATCGTTAACTGAGGAAAAATGGGCAGAGGTAATAGCAGCAGTCTCAGGGAGAGACGATTTAACATTGAAGATAGAAGGTGTTGATGTTTTTTTGAAAGAGATGTCGATCCCTATGGAAATAAGTGGGATTTCCATCGCCAATGCAGTTTTTAAAAATAAAATTAAAATAAGTGGATTGAGTAACGGACGATTCTTATCGGTTAAAAACTCTAGGTCATCATTTCTTTCAGGGGTGAGGATAGAAAATGTATCATGTAACTCGTTTGAATTTTCTGATTCAGAAAACATGATTGAATCTGATGATGAAATGAATCTCATTGTGACTTTTACATCATGTGGGTTTGATAACTTCATATACTCTTCTTTTTTCCTCCCATCTTTTAACAAAGTGCTTTTTTCTGACAAAGTAAAAATAGAGTCAATGTCAGATCACAATGACAACTCATTACATTTTATTGAGTGCATATTTTCTGATGGACTTTCTTGTGAGCTCGTGAATTTCAAGAACAAGAATTTATTTATAGAGAATTCAAAAACTATTAAAAGTAATGAAAAAGAAAAAATATCAGTCACTTTTTCATGTCGAGGCGGTGATCTGAATAATTTTGAGATTAAACACTCCGTTCTTACTGGGGCGTACTTTAAACTATTTAAAACAAACTTCTGTGATATCGCAATAGATCATTGTGTCATTGAGGAACTAGACCTACATACAGTAAATGATGGTAAGGATAGAACGGAAATTTATAATCTGTATATAACAAATTCCAATGTGGGAATGTTATTGTTGAATAATAGAGATATTATTCATCCTTTATCTTTTGTTGGTAGCACATTTAAAAGTCCGCCACATTTTTTTGGCGCTAAAATAACAAGTGGTAGTCGCTTTCCAAATCGGGAGAGTTTTATAAGCAGAAATGGAAAGCGTGATGCTGCATGCTATAGGGTATTACGATCTCATATGGAGGCGCAGAGAGACAGAACTCTTGAGGGCATGTTTTTTTCTTTGGAACAGGAAAGTTTATGTAATGAAGAGAATGGAATAGAACATTACATAAGTAAAATGTATCATGTTTTCTCAAACTATGGCACAGACTATATAAAACCATTGTTATTATTGTTAGTTTTTGCTTTTATATTTACTTTTATTTATGGGTTATATATGTCTGAATCTATAGGGCTATCTAATCCAATAGACTGGGACCTTCTTAAATCATCATTCATATATTCATTGAAGCAAATACTTCAGCCATTTTCATCTTTAAAAGATATGACTCCATTAGGTGATGGGAAGGGGGAACTGTCGCTAGTAATTATTCTGGTTTCAATTTTACAGAGTTTTATCAGTCTAGTGTGCATTGCTCTATCAGGCTTAGCTATTCGATGGCGGTTTAAAAGAGATTAATGTTAAATCTCGTATATTGGGTTGTGTAGGCTCATGTACAGGACCTTAAGCGTTGAGTCCCTTTAAAACTCCTTCCAAGGTCCTGTTCTGTATCGATTTTCTCTGCTTGGTTCGGCAAGCGTTCTTGGCCAAATAATCAGCTGCCCATTCCAGTCTTTCCCTTATTTCTGTCAGCG
>NZ_JAGKRI010000121.1:0-1053 GCF_017939255.1 Aeromonas sp. Prich7-2 | reverse complement strand
AGAAGAGGGATCTGATGACCCCGATCGCCCTCCCGCCGTCACCCTTGCTGGGTCACGACGCCATCCGGCGTGCCGATCAGCACCACGTCGGCGCCACGGTGGGCGAACAGGCCGTTGGTGACCACGCCCACTATGCTGTTGAGCTGGGTTTCCAGCTGCTTGGCGTCGGTGATGGCCATGCCCTTGACGTCCAGGATGATGTTGCCGTTGTCGGTGATCACCCCTTCACGCCAGACCGGGTTGCCGCCGAGCGCCCGGATCTCGCGGGCCACGTATTCGCGGGCCATGGGGATCACTTCCACCGGCAGCGGGAAGGTGCCGAGCACGTCCACCGTCTTGGTGTTGTCGATGATGCAGATGAACTGGTCGGCCACGGCGGCGACGATCTTCTCGCGGGTCAGGGCGGCGCCGCCCCCCTTGATCATGTCGCGGGTGGCGTTGATCTCGTCGGCGCCATCCACGTAGACGGAGAGGGTATCGACGTCGTTGAGGTCAAACACCGGGATGCCAAAGCCCTTGAGGCGCTCGGTGGAGGCGACGGAGCTCGATACCGCGCCCTTGATCTCGTCCTTCATGGTTGCCAGCGCATCGATGAAGTGGTTGACGGTGGAGCCGGTGCCCACACCGACGATGGAGCCGGGTACCACGTATTTGAGCGCAGCCCAACCGGCCGCCTTCTTCATTTCATCTTGAGTCATGATGGATCCTTATGGAAAAAGCGGGCGCATTATATCCAAGCCGCCTCCCCGGGGCGACCATGGCGCTCACGTTCCGGGGCAAAAATCCCCAAGATGTAAATCGTTTGCCTGTTTATTGAGCCGAGGGGCGGGGAAGGGGCGATCCCGCGCCGTCACGGGAAGAGCCAGCTGCGGCTGGGGGTGATGATCTGGGGCAGCGGCACGTCCCACTCCTCCCGGGGCACGGCCTCCACCTGCTGACAGTCGTGGGCAAGGCCGAGCGGTCTTGGGCCCAGTCCGTGCTCGTGCCAGCAGGCCAGGGTGCGATCGTAGTAGCCGCCCCCCATGCCGAGCCGGTTGCCCGCCTCATCGAAGG
>NZ_JAGKRI010000120.1:0-3489 GCF_017939255.1 Aeromonas sp. Prich7-2 | reverse complement strand
GAACAGTGATTCCGGGATGTTGAACACTGTTTCCGGAAAGGAGGGGCGAAGTGTTCAGGTTGAACCGGAATGAGCGTTCACATTGGTCCGGAAATGGTGTTCACGTTGAATCGGAATTGGTGTTCATGATCGGCCGGAATATGCAGCATCAGCTTTGTCGATGATTTGCTGAGGCTGAGACAAAGTCGCAATACCATCTGCCACAGTACCTATGTTTTCAAACAGTGCACTGACTTCCCACATGATCCACTGCGACATACCATTTAAACGCAGCGCCAGACTGACTGCGATGGCAATAGAGCCCACAGTGACGGCATTGACAGACCAAAGCCATATCGCCAGCGTGGCAATAGAGAACACCAACAGATAGTTCAGACCCTGCACACAAATATTGAGCCAGGTAGCCAGTCGCATTTGTCTGTACACAGGCACCAGAAACAGCTGCATGCTATCGCGGGCGTATTCTGACTCACGAGCCGTGTGTGAAAACAGTTTAATAGTGCTGATATTGGTGTAGCTGTCGACAATACGGCCTGTCATTTCTGAACGGGCATCGGCTTGTTCTGTTGCAACTTGTTTCAGTCTCGGCACAAAATAAAACTGCAAGCCGGTGTATATGACTAACCAGGCAATCATCGGCAGTACCAAGCGCCAATCTGCATCGGCGATCAGATACAACATAGAGCCAAAATACACCACCACATACACCATCACATCCAGCAGCTTGGTGGCCGTTTCGCGCACTGCCAAAGCCGTTTGCATCACTTTAGTGGCGATGCGACCAGCGAATTCATTCTGGTAGAAACCCAAACTTTGTTTCAGTAAATAACGATGCGCCAGCCAGCGGATCGACATAGGGTAGTTACCCAATATAGTTTGGTGGATCAGGGCTGAGTGAAAAAATACCAAACCAGGCAACACCAGCAACATCACTATGGCCATAGTGATCAAGGTATCCTGCTCTTCCTGCCAGAAAGTAGCCGGATTCTTGGTTACCAACCAATCGACTAATTGCCCCATATAGCCAAATAAGGACACTTCTAATGCGGCCAGTAAGGCTGTCGCAATAGACATCAGGATCAGAGGCAACACCATGCCTTGACTGTAATGCAAACAAAATGCAAACAGGCCTTGAGGTGGCTGAGTTGGCTCTTTATCAGGGAAAGGGTTGGTTAAGCGTTCAAAAAAGCCCAGCATAAAATTCCTCTGCAGCAACGAAAAAGGCAGTTATTGTACGTCAAAGTTTAAAAAACAGATGTAACTATTTGATGAAAGCCCGGTTTAGAACGGCCATCTTATTTTATAACCGATAGCTTGTGACTCGCTTTTTTGCTGAACAGAACAGCAGATTGTTGAAAATAAATACAAAAAATCTGAAAAATCCAAAAGATGCTATATCACATGAACTCAGCAGCTTAGATTTATTGAAGGACCGTTAATAGGTAATAACTGGAAAATCTATAACTTAGCTTCTGTTTTGTCAGCTTGCAAAGGACTTTTTGCTTTCTACACTGAAAATACAGAGTACCCGAATCAGGGTGTTGTCTCGTCTTACAGGAGTGTTGAAATGGATGCCAAAGAATTATTGGTCTACATGAAGCAGGCAGAACTGCAAGCTGAGTTAGTCGTTGAGGCTGGTCAGCAACTGGACAGAGCCATCAAACAATTACATGACTGGTCTGAAGACTGGGATTGTCAGCGCCGGGCTTGTGAAGATATGTACGATGCCGTGCATTTAATTCTGATCCATAGCTATCAATTATCCCGGATTTTCTGGCCCGCCAAGTGTTGCGGAGAACTGGGGCTGGATTTGTGTCATAGAGCCATGGCGCTGCGAAGTGAAATCAACCTGCCTGATCTAAACCATCCACTGCGGAATGAGGCGTTATGGCGTCATGCAGATGAGCTGGATCATTCAGTGCGGGATAATACTGCTCTGCGTCGTTATCAAGCGCATCATTTAACCGGTTTTAATCAGGTGATCACCTGGATGGATAATGAAGCCATGTTTTGCTGGCTTGAACCTGCCAGTAAAACCTTTGTGTTTCATGCCGAGGAGTTTGCTTTAGCCCAATTACTGGATGCTGTGCATCAGGTTCAGCAAGATATTCAGAATTTTCTTAACAAGCAGCATCAGTCAAATCTAAAGGTGGCCAAAGCTGGCGTGCATCACTATGAGAAGCAGTGGGGGGCATTTAAAATAAGACAAGACAGATCTTGTCCACAGCTTTGTTGTTATGACTACTTATCTAATTTAATAAATCCGTAGGCAGAAATCTCGCTGAGCTTATGTTCTCTGATCTTTTTTGCGACTTCTGCTTGGTAGTCTTCAATGTACAGGTGCAAAAAATCTTTAAACTCTTCATCCAAAGCACGTCTATCCACAGAGTTACCGAACCGTTGCGCTTCGTATGCAAGCAGGCATAATCTATGCGCCCGGATCTCCATATCAGCGGCCACCTGCTTTTCGATAATGTTTAATGCATCTGACATTCCAATCAACTTCTTGTAGAAAAACAGACTTAACAGTAAAAAGCCAAACGTAATTGCAGACATAACAAAAGTCAGCATTCCTGAAGTTCCTTTCTGTGCTTGACGGCTCCTGATATGGACCATAAAAATATCGCTAAAATTGCTGCGATATTTATAGCTGGTATTCCATATTTGTATATACCACCCAATAGATCAGTGCCAAATATGACTCTGTCTGTGAATCTCGCTACCTGCAGAACAGAGTGCATCAAGATGCTTAAACAAATGAATTGAGTGATTTGTTCAACCGCCCATACGAATTTTCTATGAATAACCCAGATGATACCAAGCGTCAATGTTTGACATATCACCCAACTTGGGTACCAAAGTAAGCGAGCGAGCTCAGGAGATGTTTCAGATATCCCCATCAGCAAAGGAGCAATCCTGTCTTGAGCTAATCCCGATAAAGTGAGTATCAATATGGTTATTCGTGCAGATTTACTGGCCGACCAGACTAAGGACAGCAGTAGAGAACCTATGCACAACACCCATAAGTACTCAGCAAGAGTCGTAATAAATGTCCCCACAAACTACCTCTTATTTTGGTGGTTCATTACCCCAGCCACCACCTAATGTAGTCAGTGTTGGATTTATTGCTTTAGATTCTTGCTGCTCTGCAGCCAGCTTCGCCTTTGCTTCAGCAGATAAGGTGACAGTGTCTGCAGTAGAGGGTGCTGTTGTAGTGGTGGTTTTAGCCTGAGCAGCAGGAGCAACAGTTTGTATTGTTGATGTAGCCGCTGTGCCCGGAGTATTTAAGTTGATTTGCATAACTGTTCCTTACCATTGTCACTAAATCAGAAAACAAATGTACCGAGGGCTTTACTAAGCTTGCCCCTTCCGCCGTTGTCATAATCGGTTATGGCATCGCATTTTATTTTCTTTCTCTGGTTCTGAAATCCATCCCTGTCGGTGTTGCTTATGCAGTCTGGTCGGGACTCGGCGTCGTCATAATTACAG
>NZ_JAGKRI010000119.1:0-17441 GCF_017939255.1 Aeromonas sp. Prich7-2 | reverse complement strand
GGGACACGCCGTTTTAGCCTGTGGAGGCGTGGTGCAATCAGGCCGCCCGATGAAGCAGGAACCCGGTACTGCGCGAGCAGCTATCACCCAGTAATGGGAATCCCCCTCCTGTGACGCGAAGCGCTAAGGTGGGGGAGGATGTCAACCAGTGATAGATGTCGCTCTGGGTTCCCCTGTGATGGAAGAGGCGATCCGCAAAGATGGGCTGCCCCTCCTGCAATACCCTGGCAAAGTCCTGCTCCAGCACGGCGATGCTGCCTGCATCGATCACCCCTGACAGCCCCTGGGCGAAGGGCTGACCCAGGATGGCCTTTGGCTCGGCGCCGAGCTGGGTCAGGTATTTGCTGTTGCACAGCAGCACCTTGCCGCTCTTGTCCCGCACGACGATGGGGTGGGGCAGGCTCTCCCCCAGTGCCCGGATGAACCTGACATGGGCCTCCAGTTGCTGGCGGGAAGCCTGCTCGGCGCTGGCCATCCGCTTGAACATGCGGTTGCGATAGAGCAGCACCAGCGCCAGGGTGAGGAGCCCCACGAACACCAGGTAGACGATGTGGGCGTGGCGATCCATGAAGCCGGGAACCGGCAGTTTGCGGTTGCGCCACTCGTAACTCATCATGGCGAGCTCGTTGGGGTGGATGGCGAGGATGGTCTTGTCGAGGATCCCCATCAGCATCCCCTGTCCGGGCAGGCTGGCAAACCCCATCCGGATCGGCTCGTCATCGGCGGGGCCGGCGATGCGCAGCGGGCTCTGGGGGTCATTGTCCAGCGCATGGCGGGCAAAATAGAGGGGCACGATGGCGGCATCCACCCGTCCCTGGGCGAGCACCTCCATCGCTTCTGCGGCACTCTCCACCTGGGTGATGCGGCTACCCTCCAGTCTCTGTGCGAGGGGCACATGGTGCGTCATCGCCACCGTCTTGCCCGCCAGACTCCGGATGGTGTCGATCCCTTGTTCCTCCTGGCGGGTGAGGATCACATAGATGTTGTCGGTGGCGTAGGGCACCGAGGTGCGCAGCCCGTAGTGTTCGGCCACCTGCTGGGAGATGGCGCCGATGAGGTCGATGGCGCCTGACTGCATGGCTTTTGCCAGCTGACGCTCGGAGTCTGCCCGCACGAACTCGAAGGTGAGGCCGGTGCGTGTGCGGATCTTGTCCAGCATGTCCACCGTCATGCCGACCAGCTGGCCGTCATGATCCAGGGCGCCATAGGGGTAGAGGTTGTCCATCAGCCACACCCTGATGGGGGGCGCTTGCCGCATCCAGGCCCGCTCGGCGGCATCATAGAGATCGGCGCTTCGCTCGCTCATGTCGCGGATGGGCCCGTTCCACTGGGTGAAGAGGGTGTTGCGCGCCCGGTCGTCGATGGCCGCCAGCCCCCGGTTGACCAGGCTGAGCAGGGCGGGCTCGGTGGCCGGGACGGCAAAGCGGAACTCGGCAGGCGCCAGCTCGGGCGGGGCCTCGCCCCGCTGGCGAAGGTTGTCGAAGCGCTCGCTGTTGAGGTAGTGGGTGGCGTGGGCATCCCCCAGCAGGATGTCGTCGCGGCCGAAGAAGACCGCATCGAACGCCTCCATGTTGGAGGGATAGGTCACCAGGGTGAGGGTGGGGTAGTAGCGGCCAAAGCGCGCCCTGTCTATCTGATCCCGGACGGCGGCCACCCGCTGTCCCGGTGTGAGCAGTGCCCCCCGATAACGTCTGGGCACGGAGAAGACGAGGGGGCTGCTGAAATAGGGGTTGCTCAGGCGGATCGCCCGGGTGTCACTGTCCGCCAGGGTGAGATTGCCGAGGCTGGCGAGGTGTATCTCCCCCCGTGCCAGGGCCCGGAGCAGGTGCGCCTTGTCGGGGAAGGCGCTCAGGGCAACGGGTTTGTCCAGCATCCTGGCCAGCAGGTCGATGTAGTCGGCACTGAGCCCCTCGACGCGCTGGCGAGCGATCATGGTGAAGGGGCGGTAGTCCTCTTGCAGGATGCCGACCCGCAGTTGGGACTGCTGGCGCAGCCATCCGAGCTCCGCCTCCGACCAGCGGGGAGGCAGCGGGGCGGGATCGTAGCGGCTGTGCAGGGTCAGGGCCTGCACAGGTTGAAGGCAGAGCAGACAGAGCAGGATCAGTGTTCGATATAGGTTCATCTAGCCACCCGACGCGACAGCCATCCCTGCCAAGCCTCATCCAATGGCGCAATGCTGTTCAGATAAGCACTTTTTTGACTGATTATTCATAAATTGGATTTGAGTTGAGGGGGCAAGGCTGTGTCCAGTCGATCTTCCTCCAGCCTTTATCCAGCGGGGCTTGCAATAGAAAGAGGGAGGCATCATGCCTCCCTCGATTTTTTGTCCTGATACTACGTGGACTGGAACTCAAATTCTCTTAAGTGAACAGCATTGCATCCAATGGCGGCCATTCTACCGGAAAATGGCTATAACGAGTCCGCTATTTCTCCACGCGCGTCGGCGAGAGCACGGCAAGCAGGGCGGCCTGGCCGCCCCGCCCTCAACCGAACTGGTAGGCCCCCATGTAGAGGCTGCCGTAATCCCAGCTGTCGTGCAGCTTTCGGGGTCTGTCGGCCCCCGCCGCGCCGAGCGCCACAAACAGGGGGCGCAGGTGATCGTCGTGGGGATGGGATTCCACCGCGCCCGGCGCCCGGGCCCGGTAATCTTCCAGCGCTCCCCTGTCTCCCTCTGCCATGGTCTGCTCCAGCCAGCGGGCAAACTGGCTCGCCCACTGGGGAACCGGCGAGCCGTCCGGCCCGAGGGCACGCAGGTTGTGGGTGATGGCGCCGGAGGCGAGGATGCCGATCCCTTGCTCGCGCAGCCCCTGCAATGCCTCCCCCAGTTGCCACAGCTGGGCCGGGGTGAAGCTGGCCGGGATGGCGATCTGCACCAGGGGGAGTTCACTGTCCGGATCCATCAGGGAGAGGGGGGACCAGACTCCGTGATCCAGCTCGCGGCGCACTGGGGTGGCGGGCAGACCGGCCAGCAGCAGCTGATCGCTCACCGCTTCCTGCAACCATTGCGGGCTCGTCGCGGGCCAGCGGATCTGGTAGAGGGGCTCGGGGAAGCCGTAGAAGTCGTACATCAGGGCCGGGTTGGGCTCGACGTTGATCTGCAGCTCGCTTCGGCTGAACCAGTGGGCCGAGATCACCACCAGCCCTCTGGCACCCTTGAGGCGCAGTTGCTTCAGGAACCGGGTCGCGGGCTGATCGCGCAGGACCAGATCCGGGGCGCCGTGGGAGATGAACCAGACAGGGGCGATAGACATGACAGACTCCATATGTGTTGTGCCGATGCGCGCGGCGCACCGACAACCCGAGGCCAGGGCGACATGCCGCTGACGATGTGGTCATTATCTGCCCCTATTGATGGGTTAACAATCAGGCTTTAAGGATAAGCACTCTTCACTTTTGGTTGATAGTCTGGCATCAGGGCGAGGGAGACCGGGGCAGAAACGACAACGCCGGCGCAGTGCGCCGGCGTTGTGATCAGGGTCCGTCGGACGTGGCCTCTGACGGGATGCCCCGCAGCGCCGCCTCCAAGATCAACGCGGGCCCAGGGCGGGTTTATTGAATGCCCAGCAGCTCCACGTCGAAGATGAGGACTGAGCCCGGCGGGATCTTGCCGGCGGCTCTGTCGCCATAGGCCAGGTTGGCGGGGATGTAGAAGCGGGTCTTCTCCCCTTCCACCATCAGTTGCACCCCTTCGGTCCAACCCTTGATCACCTGGTTGAGGCCGAACTCGATGGGTTCGCCACGGGCGACGGAGCTGTCGAACACGGTGCCGTCCAGCAGCTTGCCCTCGTAGTGCACCTTCACCTTGCTGGTGGCGGTGGGGTGAACGGTACCGGTGCCCGGGGTCAGCACTTCGTACTGCAGGCCGGAGGCGGTGGTGGTCACCAGGGGTTTTTCCTGGTTGCTGGCGAGGAACTCGGCCCCCTTGCGCACGTTCTCTTCGGCCAGCTTCCGGTTGTTGCTGCTGGAGTAGAAGTAGTAGGCGGCGCCGGCGATAAGAAGGGCTATCAGAATGAATTTCATCGGGTTTTCCTGTTCCTTGAAATCAGAGTGCGAGTGAGGGGGCATCTTATCCCAGCCAGGGGGAGAGGGCGAGGGGAGGCGCCCCGGGATGTGACCTGGCGGGTAAGGGGGCGGGGGCAGCTGAGTGCCCCCGCCGCGGGGTTACTTGACGGCCACCATCATCAGGGCGGGCAGGGCGAAGAAGAGCCCGGCCACGTAACCCAGCGCCAGCAGCTTGTTCTCGCTGCCGACCCGGGCCAGGGCTTCGGCGGCCTTGATGGGCAATTCCCGCAGGAAGGGCACCCCGTAGATGAGCACCACGGCGAAGAGGTTGAACAGCACGTGGACCAGGGCGATGGTCAGGGCGAGCTGGGCACCGGCACCGCTGATGGCGGTGGCGGCCAGCAGGGCGGTGATGGTGGTGCCGATGTTGGCCCCCAGGGTGAAGGGGTAGAGCTGACGGGTGTTGAACACGCCGCCTCCCGCCAGGGGGATCATCAGGCTGGTGGTGGTGGAGGAGGACTGCACCATCACGGTGACCAGGGTGCCGGAGGCGATGCCGGTGAGCGGGCCACGGCCCAGGGCCTTGTGCAGCAGCTCCTTGGCACGGCCCACCATGACCTGTTGCAGCACCTTGCCAAGGGCGGTGACGCAGAACAGGATGAGCAGAATCCCGATGAGAATGGTGGCGATGGCGCCCCCCTTGCCCGGCAGGAAGGCGACGGCACCGTCGATGAGATCCAGGGACGGGGAGATGAGGGGCTTCATGAAATCCATCCCCTTCATCGACATGTCGGCGGAGCCCAGCAGCAGGCTGGCAATCCCTTCCGCACTCTTTTGCAGCAGACCGAACATCAGCTCCAGGGGCAGGAAGATGAAGACCGCCAGCAGGTTGAAAAAGTCGTGCACGGTGGCGGCGGCGAAGGCGCGGCGAAACTCGCCTCTGTCCCGGATGTGCCCCAGGGAGACGATGGTGTTGGTGATGGTGGTGCCGAGGTTAGCCCCCATCACCATGGGGATGGCCATGGCCATGGGCAGGCCCCCTGCCACCAGGCCGACGATCACCGAGGTGACGGTGCTGGAGGATTGCACCAGGGCGGTGGCCAGGATGCCGAGCAGCAGGGCGACGAAGGGGTTGTTGGCAAAGGCGAAGATCTGGGCCGCGCCCTCGGCGCCGCCGGAGAAGCCCTTGAAGCCGTGGGAGACGGCGCCAACGGCGACCAGGATCAGGTAGATCAGCGTGATCACCGCGAGCCAGTTGAACAGGGGGCCGGGACGACGGATCTGCTGGGGTGCGGAAGATGCGGTGCTGTGCATATGGCCTCTTGGGGTCGTTCTGCGTTGAAAATGGACGGGCGCATTACAACAAGGCTCCATGACAGAAATATGACAACGTGACACTTTTATGATGCTTTGGTGACAGGGCGGCAGGGGGCGTCGCAGACAAAAGGTGTCGGAGCAAACGCCGATATGACGCCATCCGGCTCATCACCGGCCCCCGCCCTTGCACTGGGATCCCAGGGTTATATGCTGCCGGACTTTCCTGTCTTGAAACTGAGGAAGTGATGATGCGTGCATGGGTTTTGTGCCTCTCCCTGGGTCTGCTGTCTGCCGGTGCGCAGGCCAGCGTGTTCAAGTCCGAGTGCAACCTCGACAAGGCGGTCAGGAACGAGGCGATGAACGCCACCCTGGGGGTCAAGGGCAACTGCGATGCCGACAAGCTGGTGCGCAAGCAGAAGGAGAAGGCCAATGCCGAGGTGAAGAAACACACCACGGACGTGCTGGACAAGAAGACGGCGGGACTGAAAGAGACCAGGCAGCACACCAATGCGGCCCTGAACAAGCAGAGTGCCGGTGTGAAGCAGGCGCAGGACAAGGTCAACCAGACCCGCAAGGATGTCAACGCCGTGACCAGGGATCCGGTCAAGGCGGCCGCCACGGCCGTGCTCAATCAGGGGTGAGGGTCCGCGCACCGGACGTCTGAATGCAAGAAGGGGAGCCATGGGCTCCCCTTCTGTTTGGGCGTGTGTGCCGCCTTACTGGCCGTCGGCCGCTTCCTCGTACTGACGGAAGGGGATGCGGAACACGGCGAGGCGCAGGAAGAGGTAGGTGACCCCGATCCCCGCCCAGATGAGGCCAAGCTCCAGGGAGCTCTGCTCCAGGTTGATCCAGAGGGCGCCGATGGTGGCGGCCCCCAGCAGCGGCAGCACCAGGAACAGCAGGTGCTCCTTGAGGCTCTTGTTGCGCTTCTCGCGGACCCAGAACTGGCCGATCACCGAGAGGTTGACGAAGGTAAAGGCCACCAGGGCGCCGAAGTTCACCAGGGCCAGGGCCATGTCCAGATCGAAGGAGACCGCGGAGAGGGCCAGGGCCCCCACCAGCAGCACGTTGATGGCCGGGGTGCGCCAGGTGGGGTGGATATAGCCGAACACCCGCTCCGGGATCATGCGATCGCGACCCATCACGTAGAGGATGCGCGACACGCCGGCGTGGGCCGCCATGCCGGAGGCGAGCACGGCCGCGGTGGTGCACACCAGCACCACGCTCTGGAACAGGGTGCCACCCACGTAGAGGGCGATCTCCGGCAGCACGGCGTCCGGCTCCTTGAAGCGGGCCAGATCCGGGAAGAAGAGCTGCAGGCTGTAGGAGACGGTGACGAAGATGATGCCGCCGATGAGGGCCGTCAGCACGATGGCGCGGGGGATCACCTTGCCGGCATTCGGGGTCTCTTCGGAGAGGGAGCTCAGGCCGTCGAAGCCCAGGAACGAGAAGCAGAGGATGGTGGCGCCGGTAAACAGCGGCAGCATGCTGGCAGACTCCACATGGAACGGACGGCTGCTCATCAGGGTGCCGGCCCCTTCACCGTGACTCAGGCCCCAGGCGATGAGGCCGAGGAAGGTGACGATGATGGCGATCTGGATGAAGACGATGAAGCCGTTGAGGTTCGCCACCAGCTTGATGCCGCGCAGGTTCAGGAAGGTCATCACGGTCACCAGACCGAAGATGAAGATCCAAGGCTCCACGGTGGGGAACATGGCGGTCAGGTAGATCTTGGCCAGCAGGATGTTGATCATCGGCATGAACATGTAGTCCAGCAGGGAAGACCAGCCCACCATGAAGCCCACGTAGGGGTGGAACACCTTCTGGGCATAGGTGTAGGCGGAGCCTGCGGACGGGAAGCGGCGCACCAGGTGGCCGTAGCTGAACGCGGTCAGCAGGATGCCGCCGAGCGCCAGCAGGTAGGCGGTGGCCACGCGACCATCCGTGATGTCACCGACGATGGCGAAGGTATCGAATACCGCCATGGGCGTGAGGTAAGCCAGACCCATCACCACGACCTGGAACAGGGTGAGGGTCTTGAGCAGCTTGGCACCGGCCATCACGCTTTCTCCTCTGCACAGGCCCCGTGGGCGAGATGGGACGGGATCAGGGACGCGGAAACGCGTCGCTGGACACAGGGGGCGCCCATCTGTGGCACAGATGCGTGGCGCACGCCGGCGGGGACCGGCAGGAAAGCAGTGAAATGCCCCATGTTTTTCCTCACAACGTCGGGAGATTGCTTGGCAATCTGGGTATCAATTCCGGCACATGGCCGGCCTCTTGGTGAATGGTGGTGTGCCCCAGAAAAGCAAAGAACCGATGTTGTTGAAACATCGGCTCTCAAGGGGCGCCGTATTGTGCCCTCAGGGGAGGGAGGAGACAAGCGAAAAAGGCCGTCAGCGGGGAATTTGTTCCCCCGGTGAGCGATCACTTCGCCACCGCTGCCGGAAAGTCGATGACAACCTTGTCATCAGGCGGGACCCTGCTTTGCCGCCATGTGAAACCGGCGCCCTGAGGGCGCCGGTTTCGCTCAGGAGGCGTCCTGCTCGGGGCGGCCGAGGCGGACCCGGAACACGGTGAGGCGCAGCAGCAGGTAGATGGCACCGAGGGCGGCCCAGATCAGCCCCAGCTCGAAGGAGGCGGGCTCCAGGTTGAGCCAGAGCACCCCGATGCAGGCGGCGCCGCACAGGGGCAGGGCGAGGAACAGCAGGTGATCCTTCAGGGTCTTGTTGTGACCCAGCCTGAGATAGAAGTGGGCAATCACCGCCAGGTTGACGAAGGTGAAGGCCACCAGGGCGCCGAAGTTGATGAGCGCCAGCGCCATCTCCAGATCGAAGGCCACCGCCGAGAGGGCCAGCATGCCCACCAGCAGCACGTTGAGAGCCGGGGTCTGCCAGGTGGGGTGGATGTAGCCGAAGACGCGGCTCGGCAGGGCGCGATCCCGGCCCATCACGTAGAGCAGGCGCGATACCCCGGCGTGGGAGGCGAGCCCCGAGGCGAGCACCGCCACCGTGGTGCAGACCAGCACCACCGCCTGGAACAGCTTGCCGCCCACATAGAGGGCGATCTCCGGCAGCACCGCATCCGGCTGCTGGAAGCGGGAGATGTCCGGGAAGAAGAGCTGCAGGAAGTAGGAGACCGAGATGAAGAGCACGCCGCCGATGAGGGCGGTGAGCACGATGGCCCGGGGGATCACCCGATCCGCGTTCGGGGTCTCCTCCGACAGGGTGGTGATGGCGTCAAACCCGAGGAACGACAGGCAGAGGATGGAGGCGCCGGTCAGCAGGGGATGGATGTGCATCTGCTCGGAGAAGAAGGGGCGGCTGCTCGCCACCGTGCCCAGCCCCTCGCCGTGGCTCACGCCCCAGGCGATGAGGCCGATGAAGACGGCGATGATGCTGAACTGCATGATGACGATCAGGCTGTTGAAGTTCGCCACCAGCTTGATGCCCCGCAGGTTCAGGAAGGTCATGACGGCGGCCAGGGCCAGGATGTAGGTCCAGGGGGCCACGCCGGGGAAGAGGGCCTCCATGTAGATCTTGGCCAGCAGCATGTTGATCATGGGCATGAACATGTAGTCGAGCAGGGAGACCCAGCCCACCATGAAACCCACATAGGGGTGGAACACCTTCTGGGCATAGGTGTAGGCGGAGCCTGCCGAGGGGAACTTGCGCACCAGGTGGCCGTAGCTCATGGCGGTGAACAGCATGCCGATGAGGGCGAGCAGGTAGGCGGTCGGCACATGGCCTTCGGTGATTTCGGTGACGATGCCGAAGGTGTCGAACACCGCCATGGGGGTGAGATAGGCCAGCCCCATGATGACCACGTGCCAGAGTTTCAGGCTTTTTTTCAGACCGGCGGGGTGCGGGTGCATCAGGCGATCCCCCGCAGGCAGGTTGACGGGATCAGGCTGACGGTGAGGTCATCCTGCACGGTGGGGGCGCCAGTCCGGGATGCGGACGGATGGCGCAGACCGGCGCGGGCCGGCAGGAAAGCGATGATATGCCCCATGGAGTTCCTCACTAAGAAGCGGGTGTCGTGAGATGGCGTGCCACCTCGTTATCATTTCCGGTCTGTTCCGGCCTCGTTATGGATTTGTTTGGCGCAAAAAAAGAACCGGGCTCCGATGAGCGGACGGTCCTTGAATACGGCGGCGCATTGTGCATTCGTGATGCCCCCTTGACAAGCATATCAAGGGAGCAAAAACGCATTTTTTTGCACGTGGGCGAACGCGGTCCTCCGGATCAGGCCAGGGAGGCGGACAGGGCCTGCTCCAGCAGGTCGAGCCCCTCGTCGACGATGGCCGCCGGGGCGGTCAGAGGGGCGAGGAAACGGATCACGTTGCCACGCACGCCGCAGGCCAGCAGCACCAGCCCCCGCTTGCCCGCCTCGGCCACCAGCCGCTTGGTGAGATCCGGGTCCGGTCTGGCGGCATCTCCCTCCTTCACCAGCTCCATGGCCACCATGGCGCCGGGGCCGCGGATGTTGCCGATGCAGTCAAACCGTGTCGCCAGCTGGTGCAGGCGAGCCTTGATCTGCTCCCCCTGGGCCAGGGCCTTCTGGTTCAGGCGCTCCTCCTCGATCACCTCCAGCACCGCCAGGGCGGCGGCGCAGGCGATGGGGGAGCCCGCATAGGTGCCCCCAAGGCCACCGGGCTTGGCGGCATTCATCACCTCGCTCTTGCCCACCACGGCAGAGAGCGGGAAGCCGCCGGCCAGGCTCTTGGCGAGCGTCATGATGTCGGGTTCGACACCGCTGTATTCGGTGGCGAAGGTTTTGCCGGTGCGACAGAAACCGGTCTGGATCTCGTCGCAGATAAGTAGGATGCCGTGCTGGTCGCACACCTGGCGCAGGCGCTGCATGAAGCTGGCGGAGGCGGGGTAGAAGCCCCCTTCCCCCTGCACCGGCTCGATGATGATGGCGGCCACCCGGGTGGGTTCGATGTCGGCACTGAAGCAGAGATCCAGCGCGGCCAGGGCATCGTCTTCACTCACTCCCAGGTAGTCGGCGGGGAAGGGGAGGTGATAGACCTCCCCCGGGAAGGGGCCGAAGCCGGTCTTGTAGGGCACCACCTTGCCGGTGAGGGCCATGCCCATCATGGTGCGGCCGTGGAAGCCCCCCTTGAAGGCGATGGTGCCGCTGCGACCGGTGTGGGCGCGGGCGATCTTGATGGCGTTCTCTACCGCCTCGGCGCCGGTGGAGAGGAAGAGGGTGCGCTTGGGGGTGGGGCCGGGCACCAGGGCATTCAATTTTTCCGCCAGCTCGATATAGCCGGAGTAGGGGGTGACCTGGAAGCAGGTGTGGCTGAATTTCTCGAGCTGCTCGCGCACCGCCGCCACCACCTTGGGGTGGTTGTGGCCGGTGTTGAGCACGGCGATGCCGGAGGCAAAGTCGATGTAGCGGTTGCCCTCCACGTCCCACAGCTCGGCGTTGTGCGCCCGGTCGATGAAGACCGGCAGCAGGGTGCCGACCCCCTGGACCACGGCCGCTTCGCGGCGGGCCTGCCACTGCTGGTTGTTGCTTGAATGACTCATCTTTCCTCCCTGAGGGGCATGGGCCCCCGCTGTTCCTGTGCCATCTGGCCATATGTGTGCCGCCAACTGCCCTCGGGCAGGGCGGCCTGTTCGCAAAAGGGGGCCCCGGGTGTGCCCTCTGGGCCCACAAGGCGCTCGGTCGTGACCGGCGACCCCCTCTTTCTATCTGTAAAAACGATGGGCTGTGTCATAACGCATCTGTTTTAACGATGCGATTGACCCTTCACTCCCCTCAGCGAATGCCGCCAAAGCAGAGATATTTGGTCTCCAGGTACTCCTCCAGCCCTTCGGCCGCCCCTTCCCGGCCCAGCCCCGACTCCTTGATCCCGCCAAAGGGGGCCAGTTCGGTGGAGATGATCCCCTCGTTGATCCCCACCATGCCGTATTCGAGCCCCTCGGCCACTCGCCACACCCGGGCGATGTCGCGGCCATAGAAGTAGGCGGCCAGGCCATAGGGGGTGTCGTTGGCAAGCGCAATGGCCTCGGCTTCCGTCTCAAAGCGCACCAGGGGGGCGACGGGCCCGAAGATCTCCTCGTCCAGAATGGGGTTGCCCCGGGTGACCCCGGTCAGGATGGTGGGGTGATAGAAGAGGGGACCGGCGGGGTGGGCGTCGCCCCCCACCAGCACCCGGGCACCGGCGGCGACCGATTGCTGCACCAGCTCGGCCACCTTGCTGGCGGCGGCCGGGTTGATGAGGGGCCCGATCTGGACGCCCTCGCCCATGCCGTCTCCCACCTTGAAGGCCTTGACTGCGGCGGCGAGCTTCTCGGCGAAGGCGTCGTAGACGCTGGCCTGCACCAGGATGCGGTTGGCGCAGACGCAGGTCTGGCCGGCGTTGCGGTATTTGGAGGCCAGAGCCCCGGCCACGGCGGCGTCGAGGTCGGCGTCGTCAAAGACGATGAAGGGCGCGTTGCCGCCAAGCTCCAGGGAGAGGCGCTTCATGGTGTCGGCGCACTGGCGCATCAGCAGTTTGCCGATGCGGGTGGAGCCGGTGAAGGAGAGCTTGCGCACCACGGGGTTGCTGCACAGCTCGTTGCCCACCGCGCTCGCCTGATGGGAGGTGACGATGTTGATGACCCCAGCGGGAATGCCCGCCTGCTCCGCCAGTACCGCCAGCGCCAGGGCGCAGAGGGGCGTTTCGGCGGCGGGCTTGATGACGATGGTGCAACCGGCGGCCAGCGCCGGACCCGCTTTGCGGGTGATCATGGCGATGGGGAAGTTCCAGGGGGTGATGGCGGCCACGACCCCCACCGGCTGCTTGATGGTGGCCAGGCGCCGATCGGCGGAGAAGCCGGGGATGGTGCGGCCATAGGCACGCTTGCCCTCTTCCGCGAACCACTGGATGAAGCTGGCGCCGTAGGCCACCTCTCCTTTGGCTTCCGCCAGCGGCTTGCCCTGCTCGCAGGTCATGATACGGGCGAGCTCCTCCTGGTTGGCCATGATGCGCTCGAACCAGGCGTAGAGTTTGCTGCTGCGCTCCTTGGCGGTGAGGGCCGCCCAGGCGGGTTGCGCCGCGTGGGCCGCCGCGATGGCGAGGCGGGTATCCTCCCCGTCCATGTCGGGCACCTGGGTGATGATCTGGCCGGTGGCCGGGTTCAGGACCTCGAACCGGCGCCCGCCCAGGGACTCGCACCAGCGGCCGTCGACATAGGCCAGGGATTTGATCAGGGAGAGAGCAGGTTGTGATGCTGACATAAGTAAGGGGCCTCGATAGTGGGTCTGGGTGGCGCGTTTATGTGGGCACCGCCGTATAGAATAATAAGCACGTAACGACCATAAAATGAGCCGAAATGTTTTTCAAGTGTTAAATATATTTGAGTGAACTGGGCGTTACATGCTAGAAATGGGGCTGCGAGCGCGATTGTAGCGGTTTTCATTGCGCAGGGTGTGCAAAATAATGAACGCCCTGGGTTGTGCAGGATAGTGAACGGGGCTGACGTGCCTGACTCACTATATTGACCAGTCGGCCCCAGGTATTCGAATGACCATGGAAGGAGGTGGGCGATGGAGCAATCCCGTGGCGAGGTCCGGTGGCGGACCATGACGGACAACCCCCAGGCGGAGCACGAGAGAAACATGGGGGAGCGGCTCGCCCGGATCCGCAGGGAGCTCGGACTCTCCCAGCGCCGGGTGGCGGAGCTGAGCGGCCTGACCCACGGCGCCATCTGCATGATAGAGCAGAACAAGGTGAGCCCCTCGGTGGCCTCCCTGCAAAAGCTGCTGAGCGTCTACGAGCTGCCGTTGTCGCGCTTCTTCGCCGAAGAGGAGGTGGCGAGCACGCCCAGCGTGGTGATCAAGGCGGAGCAGCTCATCGAGCTTGGCAGCCAGGGGGTCTCCATGAAGCTGGTGCACAACGGCAACAATCGGCGCCAGCTCGGCTTCATGCTGGAGACCTATGCACCCGGCACCGACACCGGCGGCGTGGTGAAGCATCAGGGGGAAGAGGTGGGCACCGTGCTGGAAGGGTCGGTGCTGCTGACCCTGGCCGGCCAGACCTATGAACTGTGCGCCGGGGACAGTTATGTCATCGACACCGGCGAGCCCCACAGTTTCAGCAATCCCTCGGGGCAGGTCTGCCGCATCGTCAGCGCCCACACCCCGGCCAGCTTTTAATGTGAACAACCCGTTGTGTTGGAAACGAACCGGTAAGGAAACAGGGATCATGACCGAACATGTAAAGAGTTACTACGCAGCCAGTGCCAACAAACACGCGCCCTATCCCACGCTCACCGAGCAGCTGGAGTGCGACGTCTGCGTCATAGGCGCAGGCTACACCGGCCTCTCCAGTGCGCTGCATCTGGTGGAGAAGGGGTACAAGGTGGTGGTGCTGGAGGCGGCCAGGGTCGGCTTTGGCGCCAGCGGTCGCAACGGCGGCCAGATCGTCAACTCCTACAGCCGCGACATCGACACCATCGAAGCGAACTGCCCGCCGGATCAGGCCAGGCTGCTCGGCTCCATGTTGTTTGAGGGGGGCCAGATCATCCGCGAGCGGATCAAACGCTACAACATCCAGTGCGATCTGCAGGAGGGCGGGGTCTTTGCCGCCGAGACCGAGAAGCAGCTTCACGAGCTCAAGGCGCAGAAGGCGCGCTGGGAGAAGTGGGGCAACGACCAGCTGGAGCTGCTCGATGCCAAGGGGGTGCGCGAGGTGGTCGCGAGCGATCGCTACGTCGGCGCCCTGCTCGACAAGAGCGGCGGCCATATTCACCCTCTCAATCTGGCGCTGGGGGAGGCGGAAGCCATCCGCATTCAGGGGGGGCTTATCTTCGAGCAGTCCGCCGTCACCAGCATTACTCCGGGTCAGCCGGCATTGGTCAAGACCGCCAAAGGGGCGGTGAAGGCACGCTTTATCGTGGTGGCCGGCAACGCCTACCTCGGCAATCTGGTGCCGGAACTGGCCAGCAAGAGCATGCCTTGCGGCACCCAGGTGATCGCCACCGAAGTGCTGGGAGAGGAGCGGGCCCGTTCACTCTTGCCACAGAACTACTGTCTGGAGGATTGCAACTACCTGCTCGACTACTACCGTACCTCCGGCGATCACCGGCTCATCTATGGCGGCGGCGTGGTCTACGGGGCGCGGGATCCGGCGGACATCGAGCGGCTGATCATCCCCAAGATGCTCAAGACTTTCCCGCAGCTGGCCGACGTCAAGGTGGAGTACACCTGGACCGGCAACTTCCTGCTCACCCTGTCGCGCCTGCCGCAGTTTGGCCGCATCGGTCACAACATCTACTACATGCAGGGCTACAGCGGCCACGGCGTCACCTGTACCCATCTGGCGGGCAAGCTGCTCTCCGAGGTGCTGAGCGGTCAGGCAGAGCGCTTCGATGCGTTCGCCAGGCTGCCGCACTACCCCTTCCCGGGTGGCCGCCTGCTGCGCATCCCCTTCACCGCCGCCGGCGCCGCCTGGTACACCCTGCGCGATCGCCTGGGGGTGTGATGTCACCGATGGCCCGCCAGGCAGGCTGGCGGCAACAAGAAGAGGGAGGCGTTATGCCTCCCTCGTTTTTTGCCGTCAACCTGCCGGGGTCCTGACGGGGCTAGAAGCGGTAGGGGAAGCGGATCCCGATGGTGTAGTCCGGTGCGTCCGTGGTGAGCCCGGCAGACCAGTTGACCGCCATGGAGAGGTTGTCGGTGATGGCCCAGGTCGACCCCATGCCAAAGCTGGCGGCGTTGGCATCGGAGCCGATGACCTTCTCCATGGCAAAGCCTTCGGACCCCTGCTCGGACTCCATGGTGACGCGCTGGTTGATGTTGAAGGAGAGGCTGAAGCGTTCGTTGAGAGCGAATGCGACCCCCAGGCCATATTCATACCAGTCTCCCAGCTGGATGCTGCCGGGCTGGTTGCCGGGCTGGTAGGAGATATCGTCAAAGTCCTGCTTGAGGCTGTGACCATAGTTGAGGCTGGCAAACAGGATGGCGGGATCCATGGTCTTGACCAGGGAGAAGCCGGTGGAGAGCTGCCAGAGCCCGTTGCCGGTGGCGAGCTCCTTGGGGGTCACCAGGTTGCCCGATTCCGAGGTGTTGATCTCGATGCCGTAAGGATCCTTGCCGGTCGGCGCCTTGGCCCGGAAGTTCCACACCAGATCCGGCCAATCCTCGCTCTCTGCCATGACCCTGTAGTAGATGGCGAGGCTGAGATCCCCCAGACCGCCATCGCTGACGCTCTGCTCCTCGAAGTCGCGGCTGGAGTTCTCCTTGCCGGTGCTCTGGTAGTTGGTGTTGCGGAACATGTAGGGGAGGGCCAGCTCCAGTTGCCAGCGATCGTTGAGGGTGTAGCGGGTGATGACATCCGCCGTCCACTGATCGGAGCGCACCCGATCCAGGTTGATTTCGCCAAGGAAGATGGCGTCCAGGGCGAGGAAGCCGCGCAGGGCGAGATCCTTGCGGTTGTAGTGCTGGTAGGAGAGGCCCACATCGACGGTCAGGGCGCGGTCGAACACATTGTGCTGTTCGATCATCAGGTCTTCGGTACTGCGGCCGACTTCCGGCGTGCGCCGTGAGGCGTCCTGCTGGGTGGAGGCGACGGCGGCCCCGGCTCCGACCCCGGCGGTTGCCGTCGTGGCACCGGCGGCCTTGACGGCCTCCAGGCGGGCCTTGACGGCCTCCAGGCGGGCCTGGAGCTGATGAAGGGCCTGATTTTGCTGGATCAGTTGCTGGCGCAGGAGATCCAGCTGTTGTTGCAGGGCCTCCTCCTCGGCCGTGGCCCCCCAGCAGGCGAAGGGGGCGAGGGCAATCAACAGCATGCGAGACTGTTTCATCGGGATACGTCCTTGTTGTTTATCATCCTTTCTGATGGTTCAGCCCCCGGGCTCACCGGTGCTCAGCGCGAAAACCAGATGCGGGTCTGATTGAGCGTCTGCAAACCGTCCCCCCTGACCTTGTTGAACTGCAGCAGCCCTCGGCTGAAGTCGGTACCGCGCAGGCTCTGCTCCAGCAGGACCCGGCCGTCGGAAGAGTGTAGTTGCAAGCCGGCATAATTCCCCGAGACCCGATAAGTGGCGGTGCCAAGATCGCCCTGGTGCTCGTAGCTGCCCGCCTGAACCAGGTGTCCCGTCATGGTCGGGGTGGTCAGTTCAATACCGGTCTGGTTGACCGAGCTGTTGCCGCTCCCCTCCAGTTGAACGACCTGCACCAGCCCGGCCCCCTGCACCTGGGCCTCCTTGGCGGGTGTGGCCGCGGGCTTGACCTCATCCTTGACGCGCACATCCAGCTTGGGTTTGTTTTGCACAATGCTCAGCGCCAGGTTCATGGCCGCCGTCTGCTGGGCCTGGGCCGTGGTCAGTGACGAGATGAACTCGATGCCGAAGTAGCTGATGCCATGGCTGCTGACATAGCGGCCGCGCAGGTGGGCCAGCTCCCCGTCCGCCAGTTCGGGCGCAAAGTGGTCTGACAGATGGGCCAGCGGGTCCGGTGCTGCCAGCAGCGGAGAGGCGATGCCACCCAGGCTGCAGAGGAGGCATAGGGCGGGTCGGGTATTCATGATGACCTCACATTAGGCTGTGTTCTTAAAGTGATGAGGATATAATCTCACATCTTCTCAACAGCTTAAGATCCATTCCGTGTCCCGCCGTTATCAGCTGACTGATGCACAATGGGGGCTTATCGAGCCCCAGTTTCCTTCTCGAAGCCTGATCGGGCGCCCTACCCGTGAACCGCGCCAAGTGCTCGATGGCATTCTCTGGATACTCCACACCGGAGCTCCTTGGCGAGACCTTCCAGAACGTTTCGGACCATGGAATTCGGTCTACAACACCTTCCGGCGTTGGCAGGATGCAGGCCGGATTGATGCCATTCTGGAAGCGCTGCAACTCAAGCTCAATGAAGAAGGGCTCATCGATTTCGACCTGTGGTGCCTGGACGGCTCCAATGTCAGAGCATCCAAAGATGCTGCCGGTGCACGTAAAAAAACACCTCAATGAATCAAGCCCTTGGCCGTTCCGCGGGGAGGTTTCGGCAGCAAAATTCACTTGGTCACGGACGGTCATGGCTTACCACTGAGCTTCTGCCTGTCACCGGGGCAATCAGCAGAAATCAGCTATGCAACAAGCGCGTTGGCCATGGCGAGGATACCAACGTCATCAGGT
>NZ_JAGKRI010000118.1:0-10187 GCF_017939255.1 Aeromonas sp. Prich7-2 | reverse complement strand
GCCCCTGCCCCTGCCCCTGCCCCTGCCCCTGCCCCTGCCCCTGCCCCTGCCCCTGCCCCTGCCCCTGCCCCTGCTGGAATAGCATCATCAGTGACTGGCTTTGTGGCTTCCCCCTTTTTCTTCTTCGGCTCAACTCCCTTGACCGCCGCTTGAGATACAGCTTTCTGCAATTGCTCAGTGATGCTGGGCTGGCGCAATGTCCCAGAGAGAGCTTGAGCATACTCGTCAAGGATCTCAGCTAAGCGAGTATCAATGTTACTTAGAGGTGCGGAAACGATAACCGGAGTTGTCAGGGCTGCACGATAGGCTTGTCCTCCCTCCTGATAGCCTGCCCCGGTAACATTGGCCGCAGGAGCCGAGAGAACGGGGATGATGATCACCTGTGTTAACTCTGCCGAGCCGGACACTTGAAGGTTGAACTGACTCACCCCGAGGCGAGTGGAAAGGCATTCAATCAGGGGCTGGAACATGGATATTTCTCCGGTCTGGTTCTTGATTCAGTGGACTTAGGTTAACCCGATACCGGCTGATGCAAGGGGCATAGCGATTAGCTTGCCCCCCAATAGAACGACATAATCAAGCTGTTAGATAACATCAAGCCTTTACTTGGGCTAACACCTGCAATGCAGTGATGTCAGTTTCAGAGCGCATGAGAACCGCACTATTCTGCTCCGAGGTGTCGATGGTCAGATTGACTATTGCGCCGGACAATCCGCGCAGAGCATCGACGAGATAACCGACATTGAAAATGGCCGATACTCTGTCTAAGCCTGACGGCATCTTACAGGGGACGATCTCGGTTGCCCCCTCGTCGCTCCCTTCGTTCTTCGAGCTGATAGTGATCTCCCCAGCTTGAACTTGGAAACGTACAGTTTGCTTGCGACCATCAGCAAGAATCTTGGCTCTCTCAAGGCATGAAATGAAATATTCCCTATCTACCCCTAGATCAGCCCAACCATGACCAGAGGGACTCGGGATAACACGCTGCCAGTTGGGGTACTTTCCTTCTAATAGGCTGAATTGTAGCCTCCAACCATATACCGGACAGATGATGGCAAGGCGTGAAGTATCAAAGAGAACTACCAGCTCACACCCCAATTTTGTCATTGAAATTATCTGCTGCACTTGTTGTTTAGGGATCAACAGCTGACGCCCCCGCACATCACCGCTAATACTGCTGATAGGGATCTCTCCTTTAGCCAGCCGCATTCCATCGGATGCCACAACTACGGCCCTCGTTTCGTCCAGCTCAACGCAAATGGAATTGAGCGTGTGTCGACAATCATTAGCCGGAACCATACGGTTTAGACGGGTCAGGGTGGGAATCAGATCGCTGCTTTGGATGGAAAAACGAGAGGTGTTATTACAAATCTCTGGCTGTGGGAACTCGTCGGCTGACAAGCACACTAACTGGAATCGACTACGCCCTGCTTGAACAACGCCAGATAATTTATTGCCGTCAGAGCAAAACTTGACAGTTGCGATTGCATCAACGGGCATCGAGTGAACGATGGCATTGAATTTTGCCGCATCAACGCAGATAGAACCAGTGCCGTTGAACGAATCCATTCTCGTCATGCGGGTCGCAAAGAAACCACCATTTGTGGCTTGAACTGACAGAACACCGCTCTCTGCTATTTGCAGGAGAAGGTATTTATGAATCGGTGCAATGCTCCCTTTAGCATGAGCTGCAACGAAGGTGATTGCGTCGGTAAAAGATGAACTGGATTTAAAGGTAAATTCCATCATAACGGTTGTCTCCTTGGTGCGTGGAGTCAACTTACGCCGTAACTTGATAATGCAAGTGCCCATCAGGTAGGTCACCTTGCAAAAGTCCTCTGATGGGTTGGAGTAAGGGAAGAAAGAAAAACCTGAAATTGTACCGACTGGATGAACTGAGCATGTTGTCACCCTTGCGCATCCTAGCGGAGTACAACCCCGCTAGATGGCTCCCAGGAACAGGACATATTGTGAAATCCCCACAGGGGATCCTAAAGGGGTGTCCCCCGCCTGCTAGGCGGGGGAGGGGAGAGGGACTATTCGAACCCCTTAAGGTAAAAGCTGGGGGCGTAGCCTGACCAATCGAACGCAAAGGCTCCGACAGTCTTGATAAGGTCGCCTTTGCTCATACCGATAAGTTTTTTCAGTGCTTTGGAATCGTGGGCAGCTTCATAGGCAGTCAAGTAGCCGGACTCCTTCAAGATGAAGGTGATTGTATCTGTTGTGTAACTTTTCAGTCGCTCGGGTGTGGGAACCCATTGGGCTATAGCCTTCTCCTTAGCGTTAGGTGCGTGGGGGAGTGTTGCCATCATAACGTCCACCATGGGGCAGTAGCCGGTGCCGTCTAATCGCTCGACGATAAAGCTCATGGTACTGGCAATCTCGCTTCGCAACGCCTCAATACTTTTACTGCTATCAGCGATGGTATCCGGCAGGGCGCGTCCAAAGGTTGCTTTGCCAGCAACGGACAAAAGGCTCGACAAAACAACTGATAGTTGAAAACGCTGTGAAGCCTCAGCGTCGCTTCCCCACGCCTCAACGGCTGCGCGTCTAAGCATTATCTTGTGGTCTGCAACCACCGAACTACTCAAAGAGGTAGTGGGATCACTATCGGCAGCCTTTCTTTTAGGCACATTGGGAGCCTGCGTATTCCCTTCATCCTTTTGCAAGGGTTGGGCTGCGTTGGTGAGGGTGGGATCAATCCCTGCCGCCCAGTTCGCCTTTTCAGTGATTTCTGCAGCTTCCGCCACTGCATCACGGTGCTTAGAAACACACGTTTTGAAGCAATCTGGGTCGGTACATCGATCTTCGAGCACATCACCCGCGGTATCAATGCGGTCATCGAGCAATGCAACGCGCTTCGAGCAAGGTAAACAGCCATCAAACATCTGCTCTGCGCCAACCGTGTCATGGCTTACATGGTTAATCGAACCTTGGGATACTTCGGATAGTACAATGATGGTGCCGTAACGCTCGGCGAGTTCGTCCTTGCGGGCCGCAACCATAGCAGCAGTCTTTTGTTTAAAGCACACAAGATTCCGGCAAACAGCCCCGTCTACAACAGCGAACTCATTAAACAGGCTGGATTGTTGCTGACTGTTGTGAACGCAGGAGGCGCAATCTCCAACATCAAAACGCGCGGAGGAAATCGGTGCCGAAGCTTTACCAAGCAAGGCTTTGAGCGCATCTACGCTAAGGTTTTTCTCAGTAATTGAGGGCAACAGAGCGTTCTGCGCCTCAGCACTGATACCTGCGAGCAAATCGGCATGACGAAGTGAAACCAATTTTGCTGAGATTGCATCAAGCACTGCCGGAGTGCAGCGAGTAAGATGCAGTCGCTGTTTGAGGCGACCCAGTGACCAACCGAGTTGCTTGCGGGCTTCTTCGTAATCACCATTGCATAGAGCTAGTGCCGTTTGTGCTGCGTGGGCTTCATCAACCGGCCCCATGTCTTCCCGCTGCAGGTTCTCCATCATGCCAATGGCAACGCCTTCTGAGTCACTGCAATTGACGACAAGGGCGGGGATAGGGCAACCCACAATTTTAGCGGCATCCCAACGGCCATATCCTGCTAACAGCTCGAAAATACCTGCCATTTCTGGATGGGGGCGAACCGTCACCGATTGGATGATCCCGCGCAGCCTCACATCAGCGAGAAATTCCGTCCACTTGGCATTATTGCGGTTTCCGCGACGGACGTTGCCCCAGGGGGCTGCGACCACCTGATCAACAGTGAGCATCACCAAAGAATCATCCGTGCGATTGGAAGCGCCTTGTTTCAATGCGTTCATGTTCATAACCCTATTTTGGTTTCAATGGGGTTATGATCCCACGGCATCGGTCAATGCAAGGGAGGGCAAACCAATATTCAGAAGTTGGGGCTATCAAATAACAGACGAATGTCTTTCGTCAACGAACCCCCCACCTGTCAGCAGGGGCTACATCATTCCTCAAGCGGCCACTTGATGTGCTGAATGTATGGCAGAATCTGCCAACTCCTTTTCAAGTTGCCGCAAAAATGGGATCAGTTCATCAAGCTCTGCTTGGGCGCTGAATGGCTTCGCAGCCTCAATACGATAGTCGGTAGCGTTCTTTGTCCAAGTAGCCATTTGGGCTGTGGCTATGTTTGGTAAGCGCGGCAAGTTATCGACGAGCGCGACGAAGGCCGCCATCACAGCGTTAATGCTATTGCGCTCTACATTTCTCAGCTCGTAGTGATGACCGGAGGGGCCGCGAACTGTGAACTCGGTGGCGAAGCACAGTTTGGCGAAATATGGCTTTTCATAGACCAGAGTAGCCCCCCGGTAAGTAGCCATGTCGTGTTGACTGCCAATATCTGCACGGTAGTTCAGTCTGCTATATTTTGAACCGACAGCCGGGGCGGCGGTGGTTATGTTTAGACGATCTGTAGCCGTCGAATCCACCCCCATTTTTTCATATGTCACACCATCCACGGTAATCAACAACTCATCCGCGGTGGCCGCAATGTTTGCTGCATCGGCTCGAATCATCTGCATTTTGGCCGCCAAGGTTGCGACTCTTTGCTCAAGGGATTGTGCTTGGTCGTCCAATCTGACGTGATTCCGGAACCAGTTATTCCGGGCTGCCTCAAGCTTTCGCAGCTTTGCTTTGCCTTTGACATGAGCCAGGATTCGCGGGTCATCGGCTACGATGGCGCTTAACTCGGCATAATCAATCGCTTCATTTTGCTCTGTGTAGTGCCGGACGGAGCTATCGAGTTGACGGAACCGGCTGATAAAACGCTGCTTGGTGTTGAGTAATCCCAGTTGCCAAGCATCAAGACAGCGACGGGTGATTGGCACGACAATATCAATGGTGAACTCGGGATCATTCGCCCATAACAGGTTGCCTTGGCGCTCAATGCGGCCAGCTCGTTGAGCCAAATCACCGGGTCGATATGGGAGATCGAAGTGAACCAACGAAACCAAACGCCGGTTGATATTGAGCCCAGAGCCTGCCAATTCGGTAGAGCCTAGCAAAATTCGGATCTGCCCCTCATTCATCATGTCACGCAACGCTTCCTTTCTCGCGTCTGTCCGGTAATCGTGGATAACTGCGATCTCGTTGCGGGGGATGCCGCCCACAACCAATTTTTCTACCAGCTCATCGTAGAGGCTGAATGAACTGCCGACCATGGCGGTAAGTTCGAGTTCGTCTAGGCCTTCAATACGCTCTAACGCTTCTTCATCACCCTGTCTGGCAAGGTTGAAAATTGCCGCCCACTCTTTCGAAGCTCCGGCACGATGGCGAGCGGGAATGCTACGATCCATGAAGACCATCTGAGTACCGCGAACGCTA
Organism: Aeromonas sp. Prich7-2; assembly: GCF_017939255.1. Taxonomy (NCBI): domain Bacteria; kingdom Pseudomonadati; phylum Pseudomonadota; class Gammaproteobacteria; order Aeromonadales; family Aeromonadaceae; genus Aeromonas; species Aeromonas sp. Prich7-2. The sequence goes on along the minus strand of NZ_JAGKRI010000118.1, from coordinate 4,868 downwards.
GTTGTACTTTGATATTTATCGAGCAGATAGCGCACTACGGTATTGATTTTGCTGTCCTGGTAGTCCGGTGCGTCTGGGTACACAAGCCGAGCATCGAGAGAGAGCATTCGCCCACGGTTGAGCAATTTTAGGGGGTTGTTCTCCCGGTTATCGACTCGAGAATATGCACTGACGATTTCAGCGAAGCCGTTTTCCTGGTGCTCATTGGGTTCAATCACCAATTCGATGATCTTGCCCCCCGTGAGGGGAGGGATAGCACTGCGGCCATCAGCTAGTTTTGGCAAGACATTTGGCAACTGCTCAGAAGTAACTACATCAGCGAAGCTTGAGTAGATAGCTTGAAGCTCTGTCAAATTTGTGAATGTACTAATGCGAGTTCTCATCTTGTAGCCACGCCCGGACGCCGCCAATTCATAATCTGTCACTGGCTGAGCGAAGACTGCACTGAATGCGTCAAAGTGGGTCAGCTTTGCTGACTGAGCAAAATCTTGGGACATCACTCGCAGATGTCGATGTGCTTCCACCACAGAGTTGAGGATTGGTGTTCCGGTAGCCTCAACATAACGACCACCGGCTCGCAGAACAGCACGGCTTTTGACAAATAGATCAAAGGCTCGCTTACTGCCTGATGCCTGGCCCATTCCGGCAACGCTTTGCAGGGATGAAGAATAGCTAAGGTTCTTACCGAATTGGCTCTCATCAATGATCAGAGTTGTGACCCTCAGGTCCGCAAAGTCGAGCATTTCATCAGTGTGTTTGTTCACAAGTTCTGCAAGGTCAGCTTCTTTGCGCTGGATCCGCGTCTGCATCCGGCGTACAGATAACCGCTCATGTTTCAGCTCCGACAAACACCGGTGAAGATCATCGATCTCTGCTTCCAACATTTCGACCAAGAGATCGTGAGGGGCTGGGATTAGCCCGAACACACTCAACGGAATGATGCATAGATCGAAGTCTGTCATTGCAAGGCGGGCTAAGGCTGTGCGGCGGGTGGTCGGGGTCATCATAGTTTTATCGAGCACAAAGATATTCATGCCTGGAAAAATGAACTGTGCGGCGGTGGCATGCTGCGCGACGAGGTGATTGGGAGCGACCAGCACTACACGCTCACATTTGTTAATGCGTCTTAGTTCGCTTGCCGCACCAATCATTGTGAACGTTTTTCCGGCGCCGACAGCGTGATCAATCAAAGTGCACGACTCATGAATGATCCGAGCAATGGCGTTTCTCTGTGTGTGATATAGGTCAACTGCACTACCAGCTAAAGGCAAGTGTGAGCCATTGTATTTCGGGGCAACAAAGCCGTTGAAATGTGCGTTGTAAGCAAGCTCAATATCGTTGCGGCGTTCGGCATCATCCAGCACCCACGACTCCCAAGCCGCCTTAATTTCCTCTGCTTTGTGCTGGGCGGCCATTGTTTCGTCCGGGTTCGGAACAGTCGTATTAGATATGCTCGGATGTGGATCGCGTACCTCAATGGTGCGATTGTTCAAAAGCGCAATGATCAAGGAGGTCATGTCGCGGCGCTGCGTACCCCATTCAGAAGTTAAGACGGTCTGAGGGAGAGAGTCATGCGAAACATGATACTCGTTGTCGATAAGGGTAACTTGTGCTTTCAATTTTGGATGACCGACCAGATGGCGGATAAAATCGGCGTGGAAATGGTTAGGCAGCCAACGGGAGTTCATCGGTGCAAAAATGTCTACCGCCTTGATGGGTGAGGGCATTACTCGCTGCAGGTTGGCAACATTGATAGCAAACAGAGGGTCGGATTCGGCCGCCCCTTGTGCAGCCTCAATCTTGCTGGGGATGTAACCTGAAAGGTACTTTGCCGCAATGACCAGCTTGCCACTTTCGGGGTCGGCAAATGCCAGAGATTGTTCGGCCAACTGATGCAAAAGTTCTCGATCTGTTCCTTTAAAGCGGACCAGATCCCGAACGTATGAAAGATCGACCTCACCCTTGTAGCTCACGGAGATTAGAACGGCGTCGGCAAGGTTCGCGGCATGGCTGGGAGTGATCAATGGGGTGATTGCGCGGCGGGTGAACAAATTCCCCTTACTCCATTGCTCTTTACGCTCTGCGATGCCCTCTTTTTCGGCAACCGTGGCACTGATCGGCGCGATGTAGTCCAACTCGAGAGCTCGCAAGCGGTAATACCAGGGATCTTCCCCAAGAACGGATTTGTTCTTGGAAGCGTGGAACGGACCGAAGTCGGCAGTAAAGCGGTCATAGGTCGCATTGAGATCAGCCCTAAGAGCTCGCAAGTTGGCGTCTGGCTGATTGCCCTGCTCTGCGTTGATGAGTGATGCCAACACCCTCTTAACTCTCAGCATGGCCGTTACACGTAGCCTATCTTTGGCTGATTTAAACTCGCACTGTTGGAACGTGGGCATCTTAACCCCGTTTTCATCAACATGATCTGCCACTCGACGCATCAGCTCACCCGCCGGAGTTTGGCAAAATTCATATGGTCCAACATCGTCCATACCTGCGGGGGCAGAAACGACACCTTTCCTTGCAACCGGAGCAGTAGACTTACGGAAAAACAAAGGGTTGGAGGTCTGGATATCGAGGATTTCAGTTACAACACTCGCAAGATCACGGCCAGGATCTGCAACGTTGCAAGACACATTGAAGGTGCCAGGTGCTGAGATTTTGCCGGCGACGAGTTCAGGACGATCCACAAACAAGCGATTCACACGATATACCGAGCCTGCTTCGTCGTGGACCTCTACGGTGTCGATCCATGAAGGGTTTTCTTCCGGATGCTGGCAGGCTTGAAAGACCAGAATATCGGTAACAACGTTGGCCCCTTCACCCTTGAACACCGAATTTGGCAGACGACAGGCTGCAACCAAATTTCCCCGGGCCGAGAGAGATAGCCGCGCATCGCTATCTTTGGAGTCCATTACCCAGCTTGATACGACAACAGCCATAAGCCCGCCGTGGTGCAGTTCGCTCAACCCTCTAATCAGAAAGTAGGAATGTAGTGGGAGTGTGCCAAATGCTCTATCCCTGGCAGGAACAGAGCTGTATGGCGGGTTCCCAATAACTAAGGAAAAGTCGCCACTATACGGGAGCTTTACGTGCTCGAACGGCTGGTTGACATAGATCTTGGCTGCAGGATTCAATAAGCGGGCGATAGTCCCTGTCAGGCCATCCAGCTCAACAGCAAAGGATTTCATCGCTGAAAGAGTCGCCGGGCGACTCGCCAAGAAGTGACCGGACCCTGTAGCAAAATCGAGCAATGGACCGTCCTGCACACCAAGGCGTGCGACGGAACGATACATGGCATCGATAATCCATTCGGAGGTGTAATAGGAGGTCAATACAGATGCTTCCAACGCCGTGAATTCTGCTTGAGTGACAAGAGATTTCAATTCGGCATGCTGGGGGTGTTCTGGCTCAAAGAGTCCTGATAGTTGACCCCATCCGGCATACTGAGTAAGGACATCGCGCTCGACGTCAGATACAGCCAGCGAGCCATCAGCCAAACACCGCTTTACAATTTTGATCGCTTCAAGATTGTTCCTGATTTTTTGTGACACCGTTTTTGCGATGACGGTGGTTTTGTGCCCAGGAAGGGGAGGGCAAAACAAGTAATCAAGAAAAGCTGTTGCGTTCAAAAAGGACATTTATAGCACCCGTAGACGATTTTTTGCTTACGTCGATCATCCCTCAGATCTTCACAATGCAACTGGAGCCATGAGAGGACTGATGGCCTAATCCATTCCGTTAGCAAGTAGATCCAGGTTTGCAGGTATTCACAGGCGAGCCCGCCAGCCATGACCTCCTGAACACACGCCGAATACCGGCACTGAGTTGCCCCCAGTCCCAACCGATGTGTGGGTCACTGAGTTGGCCTGCACCATCGATGTGCTCGCGGCATCGTTCTGCAGAGCGGCGGCGCGGTGCTGCAAGTGGCCAGGATGTTCCCGCTGGTGCGCTGGGTCGAAGCTTTTGTCTGTGTGCATGCTGAATTGCGGTTCCGATTCTCCGGTGACGCTCAGGGCGGCCAGTGCCGGTGTGGGTGATCCGGTGCTGCGCCTGGCGGGCCGGTGCTGCAGGTGGCCCTCGGGCCGCCGACGAACTCGGGGGCCATGGTGGCCAGCGGCGGCGGGCGGGTGATCTGGTGCGGTGTCCGGCGGACCGGTACGCAGTTGGTCTCCGGGCCGGTGCCGGGATCTGGTGCCCTGGGTCGTCGAGGAGCTCGGCGCCCAGGGTGTCCAGCTGGCTGGTGCTGCAGTGGCCCCCGGGCCGCCGACGAACTCGGGGCCCATGGTGGCCACTGCCGCCACTGCCGAGGGGGATCTGATGCATTGTCCAGGTGGCCGGCGGACCGCTGCCGGGATCCGGTGCCCCGGGTCGGGTCGCTGCCGAGCTCGGCGCCCAGGGTGGCCAGCGGCGGCGAGTGGGTGATCTGGTGCGCGGTGGGTCCCCGGGCCGGTGTCGGGATCTGGTGCCTCGGGTCGCCGATGAGCTCGGCGCCCAGGGTGGCCAGCGGCGGCGGATGGGTGATCTGGTGCGCGGTGGGCCCTCGGGCCGGTGTCGGGACCTGGTGCCCCGGATCGCCGATGAGCTCGGCGCCCAGGGTGGCCAGCGGCGGCGGGTGGGTGATCCGGTGCCTCGGGTCGCCGATGAGCTCGGCGCCCAGGGTGGCCACCGGCGGCGGTTGGGTGATCTGGTGCGCAGTGGGCCCCCGGACCGGTGCCGGGATCTGGTGCCTCGGGTCGCCGATGAGCTCGGCGCCCAGGGTGGCCAGCGGCGGCGGGTGGGTGATCTGGTGCGCGGTGGGCCCCGGGCTGGTGTCGGGATCTGGTGCCTCGGGTCGCCGATGAGCTCGGCGCCCAGGGTGGCCACCGGCG